>BOLA01000003.1 GCA_016861265.1 Patescibacteria group bacterium | reverse complement strand
ATTTTATTTCTCAAATAACCTGTCTTACCTAATCTTACTTTGAAGAATGTCATTCTTTGAAATATATCACCAAAAAATGGAAGTGGACATATCGTACACCAAATTCTTGATGCAAAGGGAACCATAAATGCTATTAAAAGAAACCACCATAGAATCCATATTACAACTATTGCAATATTTCTGTTACCAACAGGAGTTCCGATAAATCCTGAAAGAATGATAATATAGAAAACGAAGAGATTCGGTAACATCAATAGAACTTGAAAATATCTTGATTTTACCAATTTTTTAAGTAATGGCAACTTTTCAAATAAATCTGTTCTTTGCTTCTTTTCAATTTTCTTTTCTACCACCTTCATTGTTGGAGATAAATCTATATCATTTTCATATTTTATTTTCTCTTTAAACATACTATTTGCCTCCTTGATTCGTAAATTTACGATAAATCATCAGTAACATCCCTAAAGCAAAACCTATAATTCCACCAATTCCAGAATTCAAAATATTGTTTGGCTTTACAATAAGTTCGCCCTGCATAAATGGGTGCATAGTGCCACATGTGTGAGAACATCGGTACCTGTATTTTCCGGTTTTATTCACAACCAAAAATAATTCTGTTGTATCTTTCCAATTGAATCCCTCAGATGGATGTCTGAATCTGAAAGATTTTTGATTTGCTTGAATTTCTGCATCAATATCAAAACCTTCAAGATAAAAACCATGAAAAACATCTAAAGAAACAAGTTTGATAATAAGGGTATCACCTTTGTTTACTTCAAGTTTTTCTGGGTCATAAGAATATTGCCGAGCTTTAATTGTTATATCTCTTTTAATTGGTTTAATATTTGACCAGCCAACTAACAATCCTATTGATGCACCAAATAGTGTCAGCAGAATCGGTATTATTATAAGTTTATTTTTCATATTTTTTTTCACTAATTTTTCAAATACATTTAGAATCTTATTCACTCTTATTATTCCAAAGTGGAAGAACCCTTATCAAAAGTAATTGATTAAATAGGTTCTTCCTTCCTTCAGTTTATTATTTGAACTTTATTCATCTCAATCATTAAAAGGTGAACTCTATTTCTTTAAATTAAAGTTAAGTTCAACTTTTCCTGAAGCCTTTACTATTACTTCCTGTGAATCTGCTTTTAGCTTTTCGTTCCAAACCTTAATAGTATATTTACCAACTGGAACATTCTTGATAGTAAAATTCCCATCCTTATCTGTAACACAGAAATATGGATTTTGTAATACAATGATGTATGCTTCCATATCGGGGTGAACATTACAGAGAAGAACTGAGTTGCAACCAACTTTATCATATTTATGAGTTCGGACTTCACCTTTCTTCCAAGAACCGAGATTAAACTTACCAGCGCATCCATCAGGAGTGAAGACATTGTGAAGGACATCGTCACTATTAAGAAAATCGACTGTTGTTCCAACTACCACTGGTAGAACTCTTGGTATGAACATCAGATTCTTTTGATTCATTTCAGGGTTCTTAGCAGGTGGTTTAAAATTCCCATCTACTTTTTCTACAAACACAATTGTATTTGCTTTGTATTTTGTTTTATTTGCTTCAGTGCTTACTTTACCTTGAATATCCCCAGCATTTGCATGAGCCATCATAGCAATAGACAAAAGGAATATGGAGAAACTAATTTTTATTTTTTTCATCTTATTCATTTCGTTATTTAACAAAAATTGTGAATTCTTGCTTCATCAACTCACCGTGATGATTATAGTTGAAAGTAATCTTACAGCTATCACTTTTAGTAAAGGTGTATTCTCCCATATACATTCCAGTGCCAGTTTTGCTCATCATCATACCTTCCATATTGGTCATGCCTTGCATCATACCTGTTGTTACTTCTGTTACATCCACAGCTGCCATGTTTTCCATAACAGAGAAATTAAATGTAATTGGTGTGTTCACTGTTGCTGGGTTGGGAGTGTAGGTCATCGTTACTGTGGATGCCATTGTATCAGGCTCAGTAGCTTTTTTGCCACAAGATGTTAATAAAACTGAAGCGACTACTACTATTGCTATTGCGACTGTTAGAAACATTGATTTTTTCATTATATTTTTCCTTTATTAGAATTTAAAAATTTAATTATATTTAGAAAGCAAAATCCAACCCTAAGAAGAAGTTATAGTTTTTCATATCTTCAGGGTTTAAACGAGTTTCAGCTTTAATCTTCACGTTTGCTACGACTAAAGAACTGAAATGCACAACAATTTGTTTGAAGGGGTCAAGTGTTTTGGGATTAGCTTGCTCATATCTCACTAATCCGACAAGCCACGGGTATATCATATACTGTAATTCTCCAAAGTATAATGAATACTTCATATCATCAGCTACACCATTTGAACCCAATATGTAACCACCAACAATACTTAGCTTTTTATATTGAAAATTTACATCACCTCCAGCCCGATAGAAATCAAAATCTTCAGAACTTGAATTTGTTCCTATTCCTTTATATCCGAAGGCACCTATTGTAAATGAAGTCTCACCAAGATTGTTTGTGCTGTCCTGAGTTGTGGCACCACTATTTGCGTTTCCGTCAAAAGCTAAACCACCGATTTTATATGCGAGCCTTCCGTATAGGTCTTTGCTCGAATTATTATCTGCAGCTACACTATTTCCATTTACAAGTCCAGCCACATATCTTAAATTTCCGGTTATCAAACCAGAGAGTTCAACTCCTAATTGAAACTTTTCAATTCCAAAAGGACCAGCACCATGTACATGACCAGCCACAAATGCTCTACCCATTGAAGGGTCATAAGTGTTAAAAGCATAAGCAGACTCAGTAAGGCTTCGATGGTTAGTTGCGAATGGAACTATTTCAGGGATAAATTGACCTACTTTGATGTATAAGAGTTTTTCAGGTATATAATCACTCAATATATTATCAAATTTAACGAAAAAATTATCAATACTTCCGGGCTCATTATTCTCGAACAAATGAGCTCCAACCCAAATTGATATATCTTTTCCTAAGACACCTGCACCATAAAATTGAAGAGCTGGCATTCCGAATTCAGAAGTTGTTGAACCTGTCTTATCTGTAGATACAGTAAATGCAGTTCTTCCTCTTATGGAGAATGGCGAAGAGCCTGGCATGAAATTAGGCCAGATAGCATCAGGCCATACTCTTTTATATGCTTCAGAGCCCAATGGTACTGGTTTTTCTTTTGTCTGTTCATCATCGTCTTTTGGGAATTGGTAGCCATTCATGCGGAATGATTCACCAAAAGCGTTTAGTTGAGGATAAACAGTATGACATGTGTTGCAAGTTGTTTGGTATTTCCTTGCAAAAGCAGGTATCGAATATGCAGACTGAATGTTAAGAATAAACACTACTGCTAATAACGACACTAAAAATATTATTTTTCTCATATCAATTTCTTATTATTTAAAAAATTTAACAATTACAATAACTGAATTATTGTAGCATAGAAAACTCTAACTTACATTCAACAGAATTGAATGAAATAGAAGAAATGCCAAATAAAATGGATAATTGTTATGCTACGTGATATAGCACTGAAGAAATTGGTTCAGCCTCATCGACTGATAGAGAAGTGGAGTTTTGTATAAAGGAAATGATAAAGTTAATTGGCCTTTTGAGAAGGCATTGTCTATCCTTTACCGTAATTTCATCTTTGTTTAAATCAAAATTTGAAAGTTGAAAATCATCATAGGCAATTAAAGGCGCTACAAAATTATCTTTAATAATTTCTATTGTATAAAGATGGATACTAATATCGTTAGTATATTCAGAATTTGAACAGCAGGGTGCATTAAAATAATTTGTACCAGTTTCAGCGTTTTTTGAATAAATCGATTCGTTTGAACTATTTTTGGAAATGACTTTTGACGTTTGCATACCACAATTATCAGAACTCATTTTCTGATTTTCTGACATGTTCATCATTGAGCAACCAGTATGGATTTTCTTGTGCCCCATTTGGCAACCAGCACTAATTTGAGTAGTTTTATGGTTGTTATTGTAACCAGAACAACAATCGTTATTGAGACTGTTCTTTGAAGTATCGAATAATGTTATGCGAAAAGTACCTCTATGATGGCACTTATGAATAGTAATATTCAAACCTATGGCTGATATTGGTAATATCACCAAGAGAAGTGTCGCTGTTATATGTCTGATTATCCTAATCATTTTCCTAAATAAAATTCTACACAATGCAAAATTACGAAATAACTTTCAAATTATTGCAAATTATTTCAGAAATTTTTGTTCTATTTAAAATAGGTTACTATAGCTCTCACATCCATTCCAAGTTCACAGTGTTTTTAATTGAGACAAATACTGAATTGGAGCAACTTATAATCAAGAATACAAAAATGAATAAAAGTGCATTTAAATTTTTCATTCAATCTCAATGTTTTTAAATTAAAAAAATATTTTCTTTTTATTTCATAACTCGCATAGCATTCAAAATTGCAATAATGGCTACACCCATATCACCAAAGACGGCTTCCCACATAGTTGCAACTCCCAATGTGCCAAGAACAACAAAAATTAGCTTTACACCCAATGCAAACAGTATATTTTGCCAAACAATAGTTCTTGTTCTTTTTGCTACATCAATTGATTTAACAACTGACATTGGTGAGTCTGCCATTAAAACTATATCTGCCGTTTCAACAGCCGCATCTGAACCTAAAGCACCCATCGCTATTCCAACATCAGCTCTGGCAATTACCGGAGCATCGTTAATTCCATCCCCAACGAATGCTACTTTACCTTCTTTGTTTTTAGAGATTAGTGTTTCGATGTGTTCAACCTTCTGCTCTGGTAATAACTCGTAATGAAATTCTTTTATACCAAGTTTATTTGCAAAATATTTAGCAGCACTTTTATTATCACCAGTAAGCATAACTGTTAGTATATTTCTGGAATTAAGCTCTTTTATAGTTTCAATTGCTTCATCTTTTAAGGTATCAGAGATAACAATATATCCTGCATATTCTTTATTGATAGCAACATGAACAACAGTACCGTCAACATCACAAACCGAATGAACGATATTATTTAAGTGTAGGAATTTATCATTGCCGACTAATACATCATTTCCATTTACTATAGCATTAATACCATGTCCGGATATTTCATTGACATCACTAATCTCATTTATTAGAATTTTATTGTTGAAAGATTCAATAATAGATTTGGCTATTGGGTGGTTTGAATTTGCTTCGGTATATGCTGCAAATTTAAGAATATCCTCAGCTTTATAACCGTTGGATGGAACTATGTCAACGACTTTGAATTCACCTTTTGTAAGGGTACCTGTTTTATCAAAAACGACAGTTTTAACTTTTGTAAGAGCATCTAAATAGTTTGAACCTTTAATCAATATACCTCTTCGTGAAGCACCACCAATTCCTCCGAAATAGCCAAGTGGAATGCTAATAACAAGAGCACACGGGCAAGATATAACGAGGACAACCAATGCTCTGTAAACCCAATCTGTGAAAGCTGCCCCTTGAATAAAAACAGGTGGAATTACTGCAATTAACAAAGCAGCAAATACAATCACCGGAGTATAATACTTGGCAAAAGTAGTAATGAACTTCTCGGTTTCAGCCTTTTTACTAACTGCATTTTCAACTAACTCCAATATTTTGGATATTGAAGATTCGCCGAATTCTTTAGTTACCTCAATTGTCAATAATCCTGATTTGTTAATCATACCTGATAAAACTGTATCGTTTTTATTTACAGCTCTGGGAACTGATTCACCTGTTAAGGCTGAAGTATCGACAAATGAATTACCTTCCAAAATTATTCCGTCTAATGGAATTTTTTCGCCAGGTTTTACAATAATAATTTGTCCGGGATGAACATCTTTGGGAGCAACAATTTGTAAATTATCATTTTCTTTAAGATTTGCATAATCAGGTCTGATAGCCAATAATGCCTTAACTGAGCTTCTTGAACGGTTTACTGCAATATCTTGGAAGAGTTCACCTATTACATAAAATAGCATAACTGTAACAGCTTCAGGCATAGCGTGTATAATGAAAGCACCTAATGTAGCAACAGTCATAAGAAAATGTTCATTGAATACCTTTCCTTTAATAATGTTCCTGATTGCACCTTTTAAAACTCCCCAACCACTAATTAGATATGCCACTGCAAATACTAAATATTCAACCCATTCATATTGTGAGCCATGTATTATGTTTTCAAATACCATCCCAAATATCAAAAGAGATATAACCACAGCTATTCTAATTAATTCAGATTTATTCTGAACCAATTCATCTTTTAATTGAAAATGCTTATTTGAATTGCTTGTTTCTTCGGCCTGTTCCAAAATTTCAACTTCCGGTTCAATCTCTTTTATCTTTCTCTTAACCTCTTCTATATCATTTGTATCAATTTGTAAAGAAGAATTTGCAAAATTTACTGAAACAAATTTGACATGCTCCAATTTTGAAACACCTTCCTCTATCTTTGCTGCACATGAAGCACAATCCAGATTTTCAATCTGATATTTTTTCATAACTATATCGCCCCTTCTCCTCGTTCATTCGTTCTGATTTTGATTACATCTTCAACATTAAAAACAAAAATCTTTCCATCGCCAGTATTTCCTGTATGAGCAAATTTCTGAATTACATTGACAACTTCTTCAACCATTTCGTCTTTTACAACAAGTTCGATTTTTATTCTTGGAATGAATTCAACCAAATCATAAACGATTTTATCGTTTGCATTTTTTGCTCTGCTTTTACCAAAGCCCTTAATTTCCGACACGGTTACTCCGGGCAAGACTTCAATTTTAGTCAGCTCATCAATAACTTCTAATAGTTTAAAAGGTCTTATAATTGCTTTTATTTCTTTCATTTTATTATCCTTAATTTAATTAAAAAATTCCGGCTTATTTTAATTGATAAGCCGGATTCAATTTACATCTCAGCTTCAACTGTTCTTTTTTCAAACCAACTATATATAGAAGGAATGATTAATAAGGTTAAAATCGTTGAAGTGATTAAGCCTCCAACAACTACAACTGCGAGTGGTTTTTGTACTTCAGAACCTGCTCCTGTTGAAATTATTGCGGGAATCAAACTGAATATTGTTATAAACGCTGTCATAAGCACTGGTCGTAACCTGTCCATACTACCCTTTTCAATAGCTTCACTTAGAGGTAAGCCTTCTTCTCTAAGCTGATTAATGTGAGAGACTAAAACAATACCATTTAATACCGCCACACCGAAAAGGACAATAAAGCCGACTGATGCAGGCACTGATAAATACAGACCTGATATATAAAGCGCTACTATTCCACCAATTAAGGCAAATGGTAAGTTTGAAATGACTAACATTGTTAATCGCATGGAATGGAAAGTAACGAATAACAGTAAAATTATTAATCCAAGAGCTATTGGAGCAATAATCATAAGCTTATTCATTGCTCTTTGCTGATTTTCAAACTGACCGCCCCAATATAAATAATATCCCGAAGGGAGTTGAACTTGTTGCTTGATTTTTTCTTTTGCCTCTTTTACAAAACTGCCAATATCCCTGCCACTAATATTCATTTCAATACCTATTCTTCTGATACCATCCTGTCTACTTATCTGAACCGGTCCTTCAATCATTTTTACTTCAGCAATTTGAACTAATGGAATATTCATTCCTTCTTTTGTCGGAACAAAAATATTACCAATCGTTTCTAACGAATTTCTTTTATCTTCCGGAATTCGCAAAGTGATATCGAAATTCCTATTTTCTTCATAAAATTTGGATGCTGATTTACCGGCAATTGCTATTTCAACCACATTTTGAACATCACTTATATTTAAACCATATCTTGCAATTTTGTTTCTGTCTATTGAGATTGTTAAATATGGCTGACCTGCAACTTTTTCAGTCATTATATCTGTACCACCTTTTATAGAAGACAGTACTTTTGAAATTTCATCTGCTTTAAGTTTAAGTAAGTCTATGTCCTCGCCAAATATCTTAAGTATCAGCTGAGATTTTGTACCTGCTACCAATTCATCTATTCTGCATTGTATCGGTTGACTGAATCCAAAAGCTATACCTGGTATAACCTCAATGGATTCCCTCATTTCATTTGTCAATTCTTCCCTTGATATAGTTCTTTTCCATTCACTTTTAGGTTTTAATACACCAACATACCTTGTTTTATCAACTCCACGTGTATCAAGTGCAACACCGGTTTGTCCGGTTGTAGAAACGACAATATCAAGTTCATCAAATTTCTCAAGTTTTGAAATTGCCATTTTATTTACTTCTAATGCTTTAGGGAGGGATACTCCTGGTAATAAAGCAATATCCATATCAAATGAACCTTCATCCATAATAGGAATGAATTCTGTACCCAAACGTGTAAAGAGGATTAATGATCCAATTAAAGCTACAATCGAGGTAATCAGAATAACACTTTTCCTTTTTAAACTATACCTGAGTAATGGAAGATAATTCTTTGAAAAGAATCTCATTACAAAACTCTCTTTTTCAGCTTGTGGTTTCAAAAATATGGCACATAACTGCGGTATGATAAAGATAGACATTAATAGCGAAGCTATGATAGCCAAACCAACTGTGATAGCTAAAGGTGCGAACATTTTTCCTTCTATTCCTTCTAAAGCCAGAATTGGAATAAAGGTAATGGCTATAATAATTTCGCCATAAATACTTGGTTTTCTAACATCGAGAATGGCTTTTAAAATAAGAGCCATTCTATTGATTTTCCCTTTACCCTCATTTAATAGTCTTTGGACATTCTCGACCTGAATGATTGATGCATCAAATTTCATTCCCGTTGAAATTACTAATCCACCAATTGACATTAAGTTAGCACTTACACCCAGTAATTTCATAAAGACAAATGTAAGTAATAGGGAAATTGGAAGTGCAATTAAAATTACAGCCGAACCACGGAAACTTCTTAACAATACGAAGGTAACTATAAGGACGAGGATTGAACCTTCAAGAAGAGCTTTGATTATAGTTAAGACACTCTCATCTACAATATCGGTTCTATCATAATATGGTACAATTTTCACCCCAACAGGTAGCATATTACTTTCATTTATTTCATTGACTTTTTCTTTAACTTTATGAACTACTTCTCGACCATTTTCACCTTTAAGCATCATTACAATACCGCCTACAGTTTCATTTTGACCGCTCTTTAGAGCGGCACCCATACGGACAGCCTCTCCAACTTTAACTTGTGCAACATCTCTTATGAAAACAGGTGTACCTTCATGTGATTTTAGAACAATACTTTCAATATCACCAATGTTTTTTATTAGCCCAACACTACGAATGATATATTGGTCTGAGTTTCTTTCAAGAATATTTCCACCAACATTTTGATTGTTTTTTCCGACAGCAGAATAAACATCATCAATAGTAATGTTATATTTAAGTAGTTTTTCTGGTGATATGATTACTTGATATTGTTTAAAATAACCACCAAAAGAATTAATTTCGTTAACTCCTGCAACATTCTTTAATTGAGGAGTTATAACCCATTCTTGCAGAGTCCTTAAATCTGTCAAATACTTTATTTTAGCAAGTGAGTCATCGGGCATCTTTCCTTCAAGAGTATATTGATAAATTTCTCCCATAACTGTTGCAATAGGACCCATTGCTATCTCAACACCGTTAGGAACCTTTTCTCTTGCCTCTCCCAAACGTTCAAAAACTAACTGTCTTGCGAAATAAATGTCAACATTATCTTTAAATACTAAAGTTACAATAGAAAGACCAAATTTTGTCACCGAGCGCATCTGTTCTAGATGAGGTAAACCACGCATTGCCATTTCAATAGGATATGTTACGTTCCTTTCTATTTCGATTGCAGAAAGCCCGTCGGCATGGCTGACTATTTCGACCTGAATATTTGTTACATCAGGAAATGCATCAATGGAGATATTATAAGCTGAGTAAACTCCAAATGCAACAATCATTAAAGAAAGGAATAATATCATTCCTTTTCTTGTAAGTGTATAAGTTATTAATTTTTCTAACATCAGTGTTAATCTCCTTCCAATTCTTCTTTTTTAAGTTCGCTTTTCAAAAAGAAAACTCCCTTTGAGACAACGATTTCGCCTTCTTTTAGTCCATCTGTAATTTCAATTCTATTATTTGAAGTTAAACCTATTGTTACAAATCTTTGCTCGAAAGTAGAATCAGAAGTCTTAATAAATACAAAATATTTGTCTCCTTCTTTAACTACCGATTCTTCAGGTACCATAATTGCTTGAGTATTATCACCAACAGGTAATTTAAGGTCTCCAAACATTTGTGGCTTCAATTTATTCTTAATGTTTGAAAATTCAGTTCTTATTAACAATGTTCTTGATTTTTCGTCAATTGATTGACCGATATAGATAACATCACCATAAAATTCTTCGTTAGGATATATTGAAGAAACAAATACTGCTTTTGTTTTCTGATTTATTTTGTTTAAATCTTTTTCGAATACCTGTCCATCAATCCAAACAGAGCTTGTATTAACTACTTTAAAAGCATTGGTATTTGTTTCAATTAACTGGCCTACTACTATGTTTCTTTCCACTACAATTCCATTGATAGGCGACTTGATTGGAAGAGTGCCGGATGTGTGTTCATCATGTGATTTGCCGTTTAACATATCTTCATCAGATAGCCCGATTGAATGAATTCTTTTATCTTCTGCCTTAAATTCAGCTGATGCTTTTTCGAATTCTGCTTGACTTTCTAATAAACTTTTTTGTGAACCTATTTTTTCTTCAAATAATTTCATTTGTCTTTCAAAAGTTGATTTGGTAAAATCTAAATTTGCTTTTGCTTTTAGGAACCCAGCTTTAATTGTTCCTATGTCCAAACCTTCTACTGTCATAAGAACTTGACCTGCTTTTACAAATTCTCCAATTTTAACCAATACTTTCTGAACTCTACCTTGAACTAAAGACCCGACAAGACCTTCATTATCTTTATTGGTAACTATGGTAGCCGAAGTGTTATATATCCTGTCAATGGTTTTAATGAAACTGCCTCTGTTTCAATTTTAATCAATTTAAGTGATTCTTCGTTAAGTTTGACCAACTTCGAGTGCTTTTCAGTCTCTTTTTCACGTTTCTCTTCTGTCTTTTGGCTTTCTTTTTCTTTGCATCCTATGAGAATGAATACTTGAAAAATAACAACCAATAAAATTTTGATATTGAACTTCATTTATTTCTCCTAATTTTATTTATTTGTTATATTTTGTCCAACTATTTCTTCAATCTTAAAAATGGATTGATAGTAATTAAAGATGGCATTATTGTAGTTATTCTTTGAAATATTCAGAGTTTGCTTGGCTTGCAAATATTCAAGATAAGTTAATTCACCAATTTCGTAGCTTTTTGAAGCAGTTCTAAAAATTTCTTCAGATTGTGGCAAAATGTCTTCTAAATAAAGTTTAACCTGTCTGAGGTTATTTTCATAGTCAGTTATTGAAATTTTCAAATTTATTGAAATATCGTTTTTTGTTAATTGAAGAATATTTTCTGAAATAGATTGATTTGCATTTGCTTCTTGAATTTTGCCATTCTGTTCAAACATAAACCAAAGTGGAACAGATACACCGACATTAAAGCCATGAAATCCACTCTTATTGTCAAGAGTTTGTGATAAATATGCGAGATTTATTTTTGGCATATAAGTGGATTTCGCAAGACTTTTATCAACAGCAGCAATTTCGCAATTTAGTTCTGCAATCTTTATTTGTGAATTATTTTCTTCAATTATTTTATTGAACTGAGCCATATTTATAGAGTAGTCAACAAAATATAAAGAATCTTGCAAAGAAGTTATGGAATCAATAATTTGATTTCCATATCCAAGAGTATAATTCAATTCAGCAAATGCAGTTTTTAGTTCATTTTTTGTAATTCCTATAGTGTTTTGTGCTTCTGAAAATTGAACCTTTGCAGTAAGTCTTTCTAAGTTAGTGCCTTCGCCGACATTTTGCCTTATTTCTGATTTTTTTAAGAAGTCTTCAGTTATTAAAAGATTTTCTTCGGCTGTTTTTAATTGATTTTGTTTTGCAAGTACTTTATAGTATGCAGTCTTTATTTTAGCAGTGAGATTTCTCTCAATTAGTTTGAGCTGAAAATTAGTTATCTCTTCAGCTTTAGAGTATTTACTCCCTTTTAAAAAGTAAATTGACGGGAATTCAAATGATTGTGATATTGAGAGGGTTCTTTCATTTCCTAAACCTTGATTTGCTGAAATAAATTGATTGTCGTAAACAATCTCTGGTTGAGGCAATGAAATCCCACTCCAATAACGCCCTTTTGAACCACTTATATTCGCATGAGCTGCCTGAATTTCTGGATGGTTTTTTAAACCAATCTCCAGTGCATTTTGTAGAGTTAAACCCTTAATTTTATTTTCTTGCCCAAACATAGTGCTGAATGTACAGCATATGAAGAACAAGACAAAAAGATGTCTCATTTTTTCTCCTAAAAGTTATAAAATATTATTAGAGTTGATAGGGGAAAAAACTATTAAATCAGTAGTGAACTTAGTAAGTGTATTAACTTTTTGTTCTTGAGTCTGTGAGGGTAGAAATCGGAATTAGTAGCTTTTGGAATTGTAAGATAGCTGATTTTGCTTATTAAAGGTACAATGAAAGCAGTAGATAGAATTTGAGCTATGTTATTGAACGTCGTGATCGATGAAGTCCTTATTTTATCTGAATTCTGAAAAATAGAGCAAACATCATGTCGGCATGTTGGTCAGCACAATTTTTAAAGATACCTGTTTCAGAGTGCAAAAACAAGAATCCAATAATAATAAGCAATATAAAAGCTACTTTTTTCATAACTTATAAAGACGAACCAAAAAAATAAATATTTCAGAAGTTAAAACTTATTTCCATTGTCTATTTTTAAGCTTTTCTTTCTCATTATATTTGCTACAGCTCTTTCATTCATTCCAAGTTCCCTTGCAATTTTCTTAACTGATATATCTTTTCCATGTTCTTTGATATACCTTTCGAGTAAAGAACGTAATGAAGTCATCATTGGAATACTAACTGTTATTCCACCAAGTTCTTTTATCAAAAGGCGTGCTGTTTCAATTCCGCATACTTCAGAAACAATCTGAAAATGTTCGGGTAAATCCTGTTCTTCGAGCATTTCAATTATATCTTCATTTCTCATAATTTTTCCATTATTTTTAAATGATTCTTTCATACTAAGACTGACAGATTCAAGGTCTGCCAGTCAAATAAAAACTTAATATCAATTATCAAAACCCTACATCATAGTCATTCCGGTTCTCCCATTCGGTCATCCAAGAACTCGGATAGCCACCGGGACACATTTCAACATAAGAGTCCAATTCGTTTTTGCCTTGCCTACTGTCTTTTTCAATATATCTTTGACAGGAAACATCGAAATCAAACTTGGCAAAGCCTGTCTTACCGATAAATTTGTGCTTAACTTTTTGAATGTAAACTATAGGATAACTCTCAGTCATAGCTTCGTTAAACTGTCTATAAACAACCATTCCATTATCAGCAATATTAAACCAATTAGCAGAACCTGAAATATCGTACAGAGTAGGAACCTCAAATAGTTTGCTGTCTTTTCGACGTGCCATTTTGCGTGGGTGCGCCACCAGAATCAAGTGAATATCATGTATCCTTGCAAAATATTTAAGTTGATTTAAAACCTTTCCTGTGTAGATAGTTTCAGAATCGTTGCCGTATTGATGTTCAAGGGTGTTCCAAGGATCGAGAATCAAACCCTTTATCCCATGCTTCAATACAAGACCACTTGCGGCTTCGAGAATCCTTTCCAGTCTGTATTCTTCATTGTCCGGAAGAATAAAGTAAGTATGATTATTGATAAATTCCCTTGCAGAATCCACTTCATCAAAAGTCATTCGATTATTATAGTCTTTTAAAAAGGCTTGCCAATCAGGATTTCGCAAAGTCTAAGCAAATGAATTTCAATAGTGGCATTCTCAGGAGAAAAAATTCCCCAGGACCAGTTATGGTTTATAGCAAGTTTTATCATTAACTGATCCATGAAATTAGACTTGCCATGTGAAGGAATTCCGGTTACTATTGTCAACTGAGATCCATAGAAAGTAATAAGTCGTCAAAATTTGAATAACCGGTCTTTGCTCCATTTGGGAAGCCGTTATCATACAAATCTTTCAGTTCATCTCTTCTATCATTTGCATAGTGAATGCCTTCAATAGGATAAAGTTCAGCATTTTCAATACAAACTTTAAGTTTATCTTTGCCATATTTTATCAGAACTTCGTTTGCATCCTTACAGTCATTAGGATACCTGACAATCCAACATCGAGACTTTCCAAGCCTTCTGGCAAGTTCTTCTCTTAGTCTTATTCCTGGAGCATCAGAATCAGTTGCAAGATAGATTCTGTGCATGTTTTTGAAATATTCCGCACAATTATCGAGATAGTCAAGTTTTGTTTGAATCTGCTTTACTTCTGGATTTATTCCTCCGTCAGGTACAGAAACAGCATTTAAAAAACCTGCAACTTCAAAAGATAAAGCGTCAATTTCACCTTCTGTAATGATTGCATCAGTTTGATTATTCAGGTCATTTAGCTTGTAAAATATCTTTGAACCACTCTTAACCTGTTGGAAAACCTTTTGAGGATTTCTATACTTGATATTGACAAGAGCATCATCAAGAAAGTAATTGAAACAAACACAAGTGTCTTCTTTGTCCAATTGAGATAAGAATACCTTTTCAATTGAAATCTTGTTCCGTTCAACAACTGTCTTTGGTATTTTCCTTGATTCAAACCATTGAAAAACCTTCTCAGTTGGAGAAACAAAGTTTGATTTAATCGGTTTAGGTTCAAATTTTCTGAAATTCTGCTTTTCGTAAAGACCTCCGGAATGACCGCAATGATGACAGAACCAAGTTCCTTTATCTGCATTCACAGACAGGCACTTGATATTTTTATGTGAATTCTGCCTTGTTGAAGAACATTTAGGACAAGTTGTCCTTTGTTCTCCATATTTATTCAAGTCAATTCCGTAGATTCCAAAATCTTCAAATCTTTGAGACATATTTCATTCTCCTAAAACGGTAAATCATCATCGGTTTCAACTTGTTTGAGATATTCTTCCGAATATTCAGGTTTTGGTTTTTGCTGATTCTGTTCCGTATCTTCCATATACAAGTTATAATCAGGATGATTGTCTTTTGTCTTGTTGTTCTTGAAAACGAAATACTTAACTCCGTCAATAGTTTTGCCGGACAGATAAGATTCATTTTTCTTGGATGTGGCTTTATATAAGCCTGTAATTTTTATCATCTTATTCTCCTTTACCTGCAAATATGAACCATTTTGATTTTCTTAATTTTGTGTAAGTTGTAGGGTCAACTTCCTCTAGAGAAGCTATTGTGTGCCATCCTGATATTGAAAAACAACGAATATCATCAAATTCGTTATTGCTTTTCCATTCGGCAACTTTTACTGCAATTAGTTCAATTAATCCAAAATCCTTTGCAAGAAAGTGTTTAGGATTTAGGTATTTCCATTTTAATCTTTTCATTTTATTTGTCCTTTAGAATATGCATAATTTTTAGTAATATCATTAAAAGCAAGAGTAGCGGCTAATTCAGCTTTTAAGTTCGCATCAAATTCCATAATAGCCGCCCTCTCTTCAAACTCGTAAAAGTCAATTCCGTTAAAGAGCTTCCTGCTGTAAATCACATCAATGAGTTTATACTTTTCATCCTTTTCAATCTGCCTTTTCATTTCAAATCACCATTTCATTGTCAGAAAACAGTTTTCTTTTGAATTCAAGAATATTGGCTGGCATCCAAGTTGTGTAAGACCACTTCATTGAGAATTCGAGCATTGATTTCTCAAACTCTGGCACAGTCCAATTCTGCTTCTGCATTAATTCAAATGTAAAGTCTGCCTTTTTTCTACCTGGACTTTTTTCATCAAGTAGTCTTTGCTCAGGAAAAGAGAATCCAGAATGGCTAGCATTTCATTCTTTTGCTGTAATCCAAGCTGGTCGCTGGACTTGCTGTATTGAACCTGTTGTTCCATTGGATTTACTCCTTTCCCTTAAGAATTTTTGCAAAAAGATGTCATAGAATAAAACTCCGTCCTTGTTCTTGCTCCTTAGTTTGCAGGCAGAAAGGAAATTTCCCATTTCACCCCAGAAAGAATCCTTACGAGCCCATTCTGTGATTAGGTAGATTTCTTCAGCAGGTCGTTTGTCAATTCTCACAAGTTTGTCGAAAGTATCACCCCAATTCTTCAAATCAGAATCAGTTACTTTCTGTGTGGGTGGCAAAAGCTCCTTGAAAAAACCTGCAAATTCCTTTCCTTCTTCCGAAATTTCAGATTTCGGAGGAGAAGAAGAAAGAATTTCTTTTTCTTTTATTTCCTTTCCTTTCTTTTCCTTTCCTTTTATAGCAGAACTTTCGTTATGCGATTCATCTGCAACCGCATAAGTTTCGGTTAAGGAATTATCTGCGCTGTTAATGCCGTTTGTTTCCGAAGTTTCTTCATAAGCATTTTTAGGGTTTTGCTCTTGCTTTGCATAATAGTCTTCCCACCGCTTCTGAGCTGATTCTTTCGCTTTGCGAACTTTGGAATCACGTTCTTCCATTCTTCTGAGAAGGCTCTCACTCCAGAAGTTTTCATCATCAAAACTGAAAAGTCCGAAGTTCAGAATAATCTGTTCGAGCTTTTCCTTTGTGGTGGACAATTGCAAGGCAAGACCATTCAGTCTTTTTATACTGTATTTGTACCCTGATGCTTCTCTTAAACATTCGATAATAGCCCAAAAGATACCATAACCTTCCCAGCCAAGTTCTGCCCTTAGCTCAAGTATTTTTTCATCATGACGTGCATTTGCATCATGGGAAAAGTAATAGGCATCTTTAGTCATAGTTTATCCGGTCAGTTGTTTCCGATATGTTATTTAAATTATTTCCAAAGTATTCAAGCTGGCAATCCCGATTTCCGTAAAACAACCTATCGATGTTTGAACAGGATTTATCTCCTCCAAATTTGTCGATTAATGGAGTGATGATTTGCCTGTATTCAACCGGATTGTTTATTTGCTTTTCAATAACAAAGACAATTCTAAACCTCTCAAATCCTGCTTTATGGCTTGGTGTAGTGTAAACAAGCAAAGCATTATTTTTGATAAATTCATCATTGATTGTTTCCGAATAGGTTTTGTATCCATCCTCTACAGACTTGATTCTCTTGTCATATTTTTTGGTAAGGCTGTTATATGACTTGATGTCATTATCAATGTCTATAGCCAAAATATGAGCAAATTTGATGTCCTTTATCGAGGGTTTTCTTCCTGATGCATTTGGTTTCAAGACGCCGGGAGAAAATGCAAATCCATTATGAATGTGATCGGCAAGTTCTTCACCAGTCATTTCTGCATTCTTCCAACCATAAAGTGAAGGGTTGGCTTTGTTTATCATGCTCTTATTTATACTTAAATTTAATATCATTTTTGATTCTCCAATATTAGTTAAGAAATGCCCCGACGCTTCCTGCAGCATAAAGAGGAATTGTGGATTTTTGGAAATGCCGGGGCTTGTTTTTTCATGCTACCATTTCAGATTGAATTCTTAATTCACTATCTCCAACCTTAGTCACAATCATCTGCAAACCTGATTCAATAGCTTTGTGTTTGAATTCATTGAAAGTGTCATTATCGAGCCTTTCTATTCCGTCAACACAAATTATCCCGAGTTCGTTAGCCCTCAGTTTAGCAACTTCCACTGCAATTTTTACCTGTTCTGCAGTATTGAGTTTGTCGAAGATTATGTCCTTGCAATAGATTTCACCTTCTTTGATTTCAAGACCTTGAATAGGCAATTCTCTTAGCAAGTCTTCTTTCAAGTTATCTAATCCTGTTAAAGCTCCGCTAAGTTTCTCTGATTCTTCTTTCAGGTTTTGGCATTCCCTGTGAAATTGCTCAACAAGTTCCCTGGTCTTTTCATGGGAAGCATATTGTTTCGCTTGTTCTTGAAGAAGGGTTAACTCACTTAATAATGGTAAGTATTTTTCTTCAAATTTGGACTGAATATCTGTCTTTTGAGAATCAAAATGATTATGGATTGCTTCCTTGTTTTCTTCATGCTCAAGCCTTAATCTGTTAACTTCCTCCCTGAATCTTTCTTCTTCATCGTCGAGCTTTTTCATGCGGTTTCTGACTGCCTGTTCCATAAACATGCTTTTCTTGGATTCCATTTCACCTTTTTTATTCTCCAGAACTTTGATTTTATCAGTAATTTCTTTTGGTGAAGAATTGAAATCTGAAACTGATTCCTTGAGTTGTGTCATGGTAGCTGACTTTTCTTTCAACGCTCTATTAATACCTGTTCTTTCGTCGTAGAATTGTTTGTAAATTCTTCCGATAACTTCGAGTGCATGACCGTTTAAATCATCCCGAACTCTGCCACTCATACCGTTTAATGATTTTTCAAGATGATCCTTGGTTAATTTCATCGGAATGGCTTCGAGCAGATAATTTACCCTGTTCTTTTTATCAGCTGTTAGAAACTGTACCGGATTAACTGATAGCATGTCAATCAGTCTGTCGATATAGGTTTGAGGTTTGTTTATCCTGTTGCCTTCCTTGTCAAAGATTTTTACATCTGATTTGTTAGGAGTAACAGTCTTTGTTAATTGAACTCCATCATCGAGTACCAAAACGATTTCTCCTTTATCAGAACCGTTGCGTAAAAGTTTTGCATCATGTCCACCATTCAAGGCGTGTTTAATTGATTCAAGGATTGAAGTTTTACCTGAACCGTTTTTCCCTTCAATCAGAGTGAACTTGCCCGGATCAAATTCCAATTCTTCAATTCCAAGCAAGTTGGCAATTTTTATTTTTTGAATATTCATTGTTGATTCCTCTTCTTCATTTATTAATTGAATTTGTTGTTTTATTTCTGAATAGACTGGTAGCGGTCTTTGCTCTTTATTTTTGTAATCCGGAGCAAAGAATTCCTCAAGATTTTTAGCATGAATAAACTCTACCAAGTCTTTTATGAGTTCATTCAAATCATCCATCAGGTCAGGATAAGCATTGAAAGAAAACTGTTCAATGTTTCTTAATTCAATGCCGTCCTTTTTATCCGACAAACAGAAAACATTATAGAAAACTCTTTCTGCTTCAAAGATGTCAAGATAAAATTTCCATTGGCAAGAACCGAAATACCTTTCAAAGTCAAACATTCCCCAACAAGTCTTGTTTTCTATTACATAATTGCCGTAAAGCTGGTCAACCTTGGCAACCACTTCAATATTTTCTTTTCCTGTATCATAAATCTTGGTGATTTTAACTTCAAAAGGGGCATCAGAAACGATTTTTTCATAGCATTGAGCAATTATATTATACTCAAACTCCAATCCGTTTTTTGCCTTGAATATGTTCAATTCCTTGATGTATCTTAGTTCGATGTTTTCAAGAATATCGTGGAATGCAGAACCAAGATCAATATAGCGTGAAGGAGTAAATTCTCCACGTACTCTTTTTAGGAAATCTTCAAGTTCTATAGTTCCATTTTGATAATTCCTGAAAGCTTCAATTGTTGTTACTGCGATTTTAAGCATAGCAATACCTCCGTTTTCTGTTTCCTATATATCTGTTCACCATCGGCTTTACATTTACTGTATTTAACCAGATAATCTTGTGTTTGCAGACTGAATCCCTGTCGTCGACATACCAAACAATGCTTAGGTACTCAGACATCTTTTCTTCGTCATAGAAAATTTTGTAAAATGGCTTCAAAAGCGGTTTTCTGATTTTATGCTTTGTCTGGATATAATAGATAATTTCTCGTGTAAAGACAGAGAGCAAACCATTAATCCTTGACTTGCCAGACCATTGAGGTAATTCCTTTCTGAAATCAATTTGAATCATGGCATTCTCCTTATTCAAAACTGAAATCAGTTTCTTCTGTCTCAACTACAGCTTTTTTAGCTTTGGCTGGTGTTTTAACAGGTTCCTGTTTTTCTTCTGTTTTAAGTTTTATAGGATAGAATTTCTTTTCTTCCTTGTTAAACTCAAAATTCAGTTCTTTAGCTCGAAATTGAACTTTGTCCCAAATCTGTTTCTTTAATCCGTTTTTCATACCGGGTAATTCATTCAAGAATGAGTTCAGTTCGGATAATTCGTTCATGGTTTGAATTTTGTCTGTCAATGCCTTGATCAATTTGACTGTTTCCACCTGAGCCTGTGTCTGTCCGTTGATTGCTGTTTTCATATCTTTAATCAACCCTGAAAAGAAATCCGGAATAGAGTTGAAATCAGGAATTAACATTGAACTAAACTTTGCGGAGTTTTTACCAATCCAATAATCAGTAGGATTGAAGTCTATGGTTCTCTTGTTGTCCTTTATGAAAAGATAACCTACGAAATCTGCGGTTTGTAATACCCTGTCATAACTTCCACCGGTTATTGCTGGTCTTTTTATTCTCAAGTCTCCTTCTTCCTTTTCCTTACATGAGCAATCATAACAACATCTTTTCCGAGTGTCTTGAGTTTGCCCACAAACAGAGAAAATTCATCTTTGAGTTTACCATAGAATTGAAGCTTGTTTCTTGCAAGTTTTGGCTCCTGGTCAATTATCCAAGCTCCCATATAGTCTAAAAGGGTGTCGATTGTGTCGAGTATTACAGTGTTGTAATTGCCAAAGGTTTTGATTAATTCTGCCATATTATCGTTTATCTGCTTCCAGCTTTCGATAACAAGAACGTCTTTTCTGAAATCGCTTCTGTGAACGCCTTTATCGAAATCCAAAGTCAGTGGACTTTCTGCTGTGTTTACAAGACTTGTTTTGCCTGCCCCGGGTTCTCCGTAGATTAAGATGTTTACTGTTTCTACAACTAAGGGCTCGTCTGATTTTACTATTTTAAACATATTATTTAACTCCTGATTTGATTACTAAAATTGTTATTAGAAGTAGTCCTATTGCCGTGTATAGCAAAGCAACAGAAATTTTATCAATTACTTTTTTCTCTGTAGGAGAAACATAGTGGAATTTCTTTATCTTGACCGGTTTCATCTCAGACCTTTCAGTTAATTGTCAATTGATTGTAATTCTTAACTGCTGGTCTATCGTAATTTCCGATGTTATCAAGAATGCTTATTGAAGCAGTTTCAAGCTCATATCTCAAATCCGGTTGGACTTTTTGAGCAAGATATGTAAGGCTTTGTACTGCTCCGAAGCCTGTTGTATCGCCTCCCTGAACAAAGTAGCTTAGAAGTTCGTTTTTCCTTTCTTCTGAAAAACCCAATGATAGACTTATGTTCTGAACCGCATCCACTGGGTGTTCAAGGGCTTTACTTCCTTTCATTGAGAGTTCGTTCAAAACATTTCCAAGATATTCATTAGAAAGATATGCATTCACTGCGTCTTTGACCTGGCACTGAATAAGTTCCAATTCTTTTTGTCTTGTATCTTCGCTCCAGTCGAAAGTTCCAACTTCCATTTTTGTTCCGAGATGTCTTTCTGCAATTTTATCTTTGTGGAATATCATTCCGTTTCTGCAAGCCAAAACTGTTAGTCTGGGTGCTATTGTAAAAGTAGCATGACCTGTTTCAGAATTTGATAGAATAAATCCCGAACAAACTCCAAATCCGCTATCATCATTTCTGCCGTTAGGCACTTTATAGTTCTTTAGAAGCTCTGGGGCTGATTTAACGATTTCAGGAGCTATGAATCTAACATACATTCTTTGGTCTGTTAAATCTGCGCTTTCAATGATTACTTTTTTATCTGACTGTCTAATGGCTTCCAAAGCTGTTAGTAGTATGTCAAGATGATCGATTACTTTAAATCTGTCTGATAAGAATGCTCTTGCAATTCCAATT
>BOLA01000002.1 GCA_016861265.1 Patescibacteria group bacterium | reverse complement strand
AACGCCGGATTATATGAAAAAAATCCAGGGATAAATTTTCACTTTGTTGATATTGTATACGTTCTATGATCAATGTATTAAATTTATTAAAAAAGAAAAATGAAATGGATGCAGCAATAATAGCGGCTGGCGAAGGGCTTAGATTAAAAGAAGAAGGGATTAATGTGCCAAAACCTTTAGTAGAGATAAATGGCATTCCAATCATACAACGTATAATAGATATTATAAGAAACACTGGTAATTCTTCAATAACATGTATCATCAATGAAAAGTCAGAAGAACTCGAATCTTTCCTTTTAAAGTATAATAGAAGTAAACCAGTGAATTTAATTGTAAAATCTACCCCAAGCTCTCTACACAGCTTATATCAATTAAATAGATTTTTGTCAGCTCCATTTCTACTGACAACTGCCGATTCGGTATTTCTTGAATCTGAGTTTAAATCGTTTGTGACTTATGGAATGAACTTAAAAGATGCCGATGGTTTAATTGCCGTAACAGACTTTATTGATGATGAAAAACCGGTGTATGCCGATATAGATGAGAACACTAGAATAACAAATTTTAAAGATTCGAATGACGGATATGAATTTATAACAGGCGGTTTGTATTTGTTCAAAACAGATATTCAAAAAGAAATTGATGAAGCTGTAAACTCAGGAGTTGTTAGATTGAGAAACTTTCTGAGGTTTCTTATTCAAAAAGATTTTCGATTTTATGCATTTCCTTTTTCAAAAATTATTGATGTTGATCATCTCTCTGATATTGAAAAAGCGGAAGAATTTTTAACTAGTAATCTTTCTGACAGTAAAGAGTGTAAATAACATGCCTCGGCTAATAAATATTGTTGGAGAGCTGCAAGGATTCACGGTTTTAATCCGTGATATTTTTGTCAATATCGGTTCGATAAAAGATAATTGGCAAGAAACAATTCAAGAAATGTATTTAATCGGAAGCAAAGCATTCCTGATTATTTTCTTGGGTGGGTTGTTTACAGGGGTAATATTGGCGATAGAAACTGGCCATCAATTAAAACTTTTCGGTGCAACTTCATTGATCAGCAGGACAATGTCGTTGGGAATGGTTAGAGAACTTGGTCCAATAATTACCGGTTTATTACTTGCAGCAAGAACCGGGGCGAAAAATACTTCTGAATTAGGCGCGATGCAGTTAAGTGATCAGATTGATGCACTAAAAGCATTTGGTGCAAATCCAATTCAGAAATTAGTTATTCCAAGAACGGTAGCCGCACTGTTAATTTTTTTACCGTTGACTCTTATTGCAGACATTACGGGAATTCTTGGTGGGATGCTCGTTGCTAACCAGACATTTCATGTTGATTTCTCCTCATTCTGGAAAACTGCCATTGGAGCATTAAAGATGAAAGATCTTTTTGTTGGATTCCTAAAACCATTTTTCTTCGCGTTTTTTATTTCAACTATAAGTTGCTATTTGGGTTTAACTACCAAAGGTGGCACTTCAGGACTGGGAAAAAATACTATTAATGCAGTTGTTTTGACTTCTGTAATCGTTTTGATAATTGATTTCATTTTCACAAAAATAGTATGGGAAGTTTTGTAACCAAATATGATTTCATTTAAAAACATAACACTTTTACTTTCTGATAAAATTATTCTGGATAATGTTTCATTAAATATTGAGAGAAATATAACCTCTGTTATTGTTGGACCAAGTGGTGCAGGGAAAAGTTCAATCTTAAAAATTATTCTGGCTCTTTGGAAACCCGATTATGGCGAAGTTTTATTTGATGGGATAAACATCAACAAATTAACTGAAGAAGAACTTACTCGAATAAGAAAAAATATCGGAATTGTTTTTCAAAATAACGCACTGTTTGATTCATTAACAGTTGCGGAGAATATTCTTTACTTCCTTCCTGATAAGAAAAAATTATCTGATATAGAGTTAAAATACAAAGTTGAAGAGTTACTCTCATTTGTGAATTTAGAGGGAACTGAGAACTTTTTTCCTGAAGAACTCAGTGGTGGAATGAAAAAAAGAGTTGCAATTGCTCGCGCACTAGCTATTGATCCAAAAGTAATTTTGTTTGATGAACCAACAACCGGATTAGACCCTATCAATGCTGAATCAATTCTGCATTTAATTTCAAAACTAAAGAAGAGTGGAACAACATCAATACTGGTAACACACATATTAAATGATGCCATTACAATTGGCGATAAGTTGATCGTGATTAATAATGGCAGGATTGTAGAATCAGGTACAGTTGATGAAATATTACAGTCATCTAACAATTTTGTTCAGAAATTTTTTTATCAAATTAATAGAGGAAATTACTTGTTGGATAGTTATACCAATCAATATGGATTAGTCAATGTTAAATAAGAACTCAAATTATTCTAAACTGAAAGTAGGCATCACTGTTATTATAGGTTTGCTAATATTTTTTCTTTTCATTTTCCTGGTTGGTTCTGAAGGAAATTACTTTTCTAACACATACCATTTAAACATTTTAATGAATGATACGCAAGGATTAACAGAGGGAGGCTCTGTCTCACTAGGCGGCTTAAAAATTGGTCATATTGATAAAATAGAATTTGCATCGGTAAATGATCAAAATCTTGTTAAGCTAAGATTGGCAATACTTGAAAAGTATGCATCACAAATCACAGTAAATTCGTATGCAAAAATTTCAACTTTAGGATTGCTTGGTGATAAGTTGATAAATGTTTCTCTAGGCAATCCAACTGAAAGACCGCTTTCCGAAGGTGAATTTTTACCCGTGAGAGAATACGTTAGTTTTGAGAGCATTACTCAAAAAATTGAACCGGCAATTGAAAACATTAACAAGATTTTTGATGACCTTAAAACAATAACTGATACTATTTCACAGGGTAAAGGCAGTATTGGTAAGCTTGTGTTCAATTCATCCGCTGCAGATAGATTAAACGCTTCACTCGCAAATTTAGAATCCTTCTCTTCTTCTCTTAATAAAAGTGATGGAACGATTGGCAATCTAGTTTATAGTAATGAATTATATGATAATCTATCACTATTAATTATGAATTTGAAAATGATTACCGATTCGATCCAAACAGGCAAGGGTACTGTAGGGAAATTAATTAAAAATGATCCCCTTTACAGTAATCTTAATGACTTTACTGAAAATATAAAGAATGCTTCTAAGTCATTAAATAGTGATTCAACTATGCTGGGCGGACTTATCAATAATACGGAAAGTTACAGGCAAATTACTTCATTAATAAATGATCTTAATAAATTAATAAAAGATATAAAGGATAACCCTGATAGGTACGTTAATCTTTCTATTTTCTAAAAAAGGACTAAAATGCAATGCAAACAATAGCTGGTATTAAAAGACAATCGCTATACTCTCCAAATCATATTGAAAATGATACTCTTATTTTGATGAGGACCGCTGAACATCTTAACAATATGGGCGTTATAGTAAAAATTTATGAGGAGCAGGATCTTGGTTCCATCGAAATAAATGAACCCGTTATTTTTTCAATGGCACAAGGAGAAAGAGCTTTGAATGAATTATTAAAATTAGGAAATGAAGGTAGAGTTATAATAAATACTCCACAAGCTGGAATAAAATGCTTCCGTATGAATATGGTAAATATTTTATCACAAAATAAAATTCCCTTCCCCAGAAGTTATGTGTTGCCTGTTGATAATATAAACGGAATTTCTTTCGACGATTTTAATGCAAGGAAGATTTGGGTCAAGCGGGGCGATGTTCACGCTGTTCATAGAGAAGATGTGACTTTGGTTTATTCAGAAGAAGAAAGAAAAAATATTTTCCGGGAATTTAATAAAAGAGGTATTGAGTATGCTGTTCTTCAAGAACATCTGGAGGGCGATGTTATCAAATTTTATTCAATTAAAAATAGCAGCTTTTTCCATTGGTACTATCTAAATGGAATTAATCATACTCCATTTGATAAAGAACAATTATTTGAATTTACATCCAGGTCTGCTGAAATCCTTGGGCTGGATATTTTTGGAGGAGATGCAATTATCTCTCCCAATGGTTCGATTTCAATTATAGATATTAATGATTGGCCAAGCTTTGCTCCAATACGTGAACAATCGAGTAAAGAAATTGCACAATTAATTTTTCAAAAGGCAAAATATTTCGAAGAGACTATACTACTTAAATCATAAAATTAATTTTAAGAAGAAAATAAAAAAATATGATAATTTCAAATACAAAATATGCAGATGTTAAAACTGAAATACCGGGTCCAAAATCATTGGAGCTCTTTAATGATGAAATAAATTACATAGCCCCGGGCATTCAAACAATTGCAACCCGATCTAAAATTGCTATTGATAAAGGTGAGGGATGTATAGTTCAGGATGTTGATGGTGATAGATATATTGATTTCTTTGTTGGCGTTGGCGTTGCTAGTCTTGGCTATAATCATCCTGTTTACAACAGACTGATGAAGGAACAGCTCGATAATATTCACGTTGGAAGTTTTACTACTCAAAACAGGGTCAAACTCACCAAACTTCTTTCTGAAATTGCAATTGGTGATTTGAAATGGAGTCAATTTTATAGTGGAGGCGCAGAGGCAGTTGAAGCTGCATTAAGAATGGCAAAATCGTACACGAAAAAAACTGAGTTCATTGGTTTCTGGAATGGCTTCCATGGTAAAACAGTCGGTGTACTCGGTTTGCTTGGAGATGATTTCAAATTTGGTCTTGGTCCTTTACCAGCGGGAATTTACAACACTCCTTATGCTGATTGCAGGCATTGCGAATTTAACAGAACGTTTCCGGGATGTAATTGGGAATGTGTTGATCACATAAGAAAAAAAATTAGATATGAAACAACTAACAATATAGCTGCAATCATAGTAGAGCCAATTCAAGGGACTGCTGGGAATGTAGTTCCTGCGCAAGGTTTTTTAAAGGAATTGCGAAAACTTACCGATGAAATCGGAGCATTATTGATCTGTGATGAAATGATAACCGGTTTTGGCAGAACAGGTAAAATGTTTGGAACGCAGCACGAGGACATTGTACCAGATATAATAACGATAGGCAAAGGATTTGGCGGCGGTTTTCCAATGACAGGTGTGATGTCTCGTAAAGAAATAATTTTTGCCAAACCGTTTGGAAATCCAAGCGGCAGTTCATCCAGCTTTGGTGGAAACCCATTGGCATCTACTGCTGCTTACGCAACTTTAAAAACAATAATCGAAGAAGGGCTTGTTGAAAATTCAGCTACGGTTGGTGCATTTATGCTGGATAAGTTCAATGAAATGAAAGAGAGAATTCCGATTATCGGGGATGTTCGTGGTAAAGGTCTGATGATAGGGATTGAACTCGTACAAGATAAAGGCTCTAAAGTTAAATTAGATAAAAAATATACTGAAATGGTATTTCAGGAATGTTTAAAACGGGGACTGATAGTAATGGGATATAATGCAGATATTCGCATTTATCCGCCCTTGATTGTAAGCAAAGAAATTGCTGAAGAAGGAATTCAGATAATGGAGGAAGCGTTTACTTATGTCGCTGAACAAATCAAATATTGAATCAACCTATAAATCAGCAGATACGGAAGAATTTCTCGACAGAATTTTCTACCGTAAAGTTGGATATAGAATAGCAGTTGTATCTAAGGCGATAGGGTTGTCACCAAATGCAGTTACTTTTATCAGTATAATCTTTGGTGTTGCTGCCGGTCATTTATTCTTCTATCAAAACACAACAATAAATCTCCTTGGCGTTTTGTTCTTAATTATTGCTGAGGCATTAGATGGGGCTGATGGACAGCTTGCCCGTATGACCAATACTTTTTCCCGCTACGGAAGAATATTTGATGGGGTTGCCGGTAATTTATGGTTTATTAGTATCTACTTACATATGTCAGCAAGGTTTATTATAGAAGGTGGAACTCCATTTATATTGCTGATTGCATTGATTTCGGGAATAAGTCATTCTTTTCAAAGTGCAATGGCTGATTACTACAGAATCTTTTATTTGTACTTTACTCAAAGTAAGAATAAAGATATCGATGATCTTAACGAGGTTAAAGAAACTTATTCTAAACTATTCTGGATAAAAACACCTTTTAGGAAATTCCTTCTTCGGGTTTATATAAATTATACTCATCAACAGCATTTACTTGCAAAGCATGTAAGGGTCTTATACAAGTATGTTGAAGATAATTTCAAAGAGTTCATTCCGCATTGGCTTACTGAAGAATACCGTAAACTTAACAAACCAATGATTAAGTATCAGAATATTTTAACCACCAATACAAGAATGATTGTTCTGTTCATTACAGTCTTTTGGGGTAACATCCTTTACTATTTCCTTTTCGAATTAATAGCACTCAATCTGGTTCTGATCTACTTTGTAATTAAGGAAGAAAAAATTCACAAATATTTATTTGAGTTTACAAAAGGTAAAAAGGAATTTTCAAATGATTAAAGGCGCTATAGTTGGTTTTGGCAAAATAGCAAGAACTAATCATCTTGAAGCTTTTCAATCAGAAGAATTGCAAAAAAGTATTGATATAACTTCTGCGGTAGAAGTAGATATTAATATAAGGGAGAGATGTAGGAAAGAGTATAGTAGTATAAATTTTTATGAATCATTAAACGAAATGTACTCAAATAATAAAGTTGATTTTATTGATATAACTACGCCTCCCAAATATCACAAAGAAATAATAGAGTGGGCTGTTGATAAAGGTATTCATATTATTTGTGAAAAACCGTTCACCATTTCTTATGCAGAAGCAAAAGAACTTTATTCAAATCTTAACGGAAAGAATATTCTATTTATACCCTGTCATCAGTATAAATATTCTTCTTTATGGAAACACTTTAAATCTTTTATTGAACAGTTAGATATTGCTAATATATTTATTCAATTAAATGTGTTTAGAACCGGAGCTGATCCGGGACTTAATGCAGACACAACTCCCTGGCGTTTGAATAAAGAAATTAGCGGCGGCGGCATTTTATCCGATACGGGATTTCATTATCTCTACCTAGCAAACTGGTTGTTGGGGCAACCGAATAAAGTTACAGCTATTAATCATAATCTGGCGCATAATAATTTCCAGGTAGAAGACACTTCGCAAGTAATTTTAGAGTTTGAGCGAGGAATAATTCAAATTAATCTCAGCTGGGCCTCTATTTCCAGAAAGAATGAAGCCAAATTAATTTCGAAAGAAGGAAGTCTGCATTACAGTGGAGAAGAATATTTAGTCAAAAGCAAAAATGGTAATGATGAAATAATTGCTGTTCCGAACGTGTCTGATAAATCTCATTATACCGGACTCTATGTTAATTTATTTTTTGAATTCGCTAACAATATGCAGAACAAAAATTTTATTAAGGGTGGATTGAAAGAAGCCTTGAATACAGTTTATTTATTAGAAAAATGTTATGAATCATCACAAACACAAAAGACAATAGAATTAATCAATGAGTAAAAAGTCTAAAATAATTTTATTTGTTGTTGGTATTACAATATTTACATACCTGGTTTGGGATTTTGGTTTAGATAATATTTTATCCAACCTTCATAAAACCGGATGGTATTTTATTCCCGTAATTGGTGTATGGGTTTTCGTCTATTTTTTTAACGCACTTGCCTGGCGATTTATAATTGGAAACAATAAGCAAAATATTCTTTTCCATAAAATATTTTCCTTAACCATTAGCGGATTTGCAATCAATTACATTACGCCATTTGTTGGGCTGGGTGGTGAACCATATCGTATTGGAGAACTAAAAGGACAACTGGGCACAAGCAGGGCGGTTTCTTCTACTATCCTGTATTCAATGATTCACTTTCTCTCGTCTTTTATGTTCTGGATACTAATTATTTTTCTTGTACTCATTTCTCTAACTCTTACAATGGCAACAAAGGTATCCTTGATAATTGCGTTGGTTTTCTTTTTAGTAATAACATATTTTTTTATTACACGCCACAAAAAAGGGATATTAAAATCTTTATTTAACATTACTTTAAAAATCCCATTCATAAACAGAGTTACCGGCCCGCTTTCTAAGAAAGAAGAATCAATACAAATAATCGATGACCAGATAACCGATCTGTATTTAAATCGAAAACTGAATTTTTATTTAGCGCTCTTTAGTGAAATTATTTCGCGCATTATCGGCTCACTTGAATATTTATTTATTCTCCGGGCAATTGGAATCGATATTACTTTTTATGAGGCATTGTATATCAATGCTGTTTCCGCTTTTATAATAAATCTATTTTTCTTTATGCCTTTAGAATTGGGATCACGCGAGGGCGGGCTTGTGCTGGTTTTAGAGTCTTTAAATATAGCTTCCTCACTTGGAATTTATGTAGGCCTTGTAAACAGAATACGAGAACTTTTCTGGATATTAATCGGACTTATCCTTATTGCATTAAGCGGAAAAAAAACAAATCAAGAATTATTAACTGAAGTAAATTATGAAAAAAGCACTTTTATTTGATTTTGGTGGAACACTTGATACTGATGGAATCCATTGGAGTGAAAAATTTTGGGAAGCATATAACCATTTTCAAATTCCTATTTCTAAAGAAATTTTTAGAGAAGCATTTATCTATTCTGAAAAAAAATGTGCAGGGATTATCAAAACAGATTTTAATTTGAGGCAAACATTTGAAACGCAGCTTAAATATCAAATGGAATATCTCCAAAACAAGTTTTATTTATCATCAATTTATAGCCTGATCATAAGTGAACTTAAGGAATATTGTCATAAATCAGTAATTAAGAATGTAAGCACATCTAAAATAATAATTGAATCTCTGGAACAAAGTTATCTACTGGGACTAGTATCAAATTATTACGGCAATGTTGAAGCAGTATTAAAAGAACTTTCTCTAAAAAAATATTTTACTTCAATTGTTGACTCGACTGTTATAGGAATCAGAAAACCTGATGGAAAAATTTTTGAGGCAGCTCTAAGTGAATTGGGCGTAAATCCAACCGATGCCATTGTGATTGGAGATTCTTATAGTAATGATATTGCACCTGCCAAATTGCTGGGTTGTGATACAATCTGGATTAACAATAAGGGGTGGAATAATCCAGATGAGATTGGTAGTGCAGATAAAATAATTAAATCCATAAAAGAATTGCCACCTATTCTTAAAGAATTTAATTAACTCAAAGAAGAATTTTAATTATTAAAAAATTATACAAGGAGAGAAAAATGGAATTATATGAAATTAAAAAACCGAATGGAAAATTAGGAGTACTAATCGTCGGTTTAAATGGCGCAGTATCTACAACTTTTTTAGCCGGAGTTTTTGCCATTCGAAAAGGATTGGCAAAACCTATCGGGTCACTATCACAAATGGGAACCATCCGGTCTGGAAAGAGAAGTGATAATAATTTTCCATTAATAAAAGACTTTGTCCCACTAACGTCTATAGACGATTTAGTCTTCGGGGGATGGGATATTCGAAACGAAAATTGTTTAGAAGCTGCACAGTACGCAAAAGTTCTTAATGAAAAAGATCTGAAAATTGTTTCAGATGAATTACAGAATATTGTACCGATGCGCGGCGTATTCGATCAAAATTATGTAAAACGATTGAATGGGGAATATGTCAAGAGTGGAAAAAATAAATTTGAACTTATGATGCAATTAAGAGAAGATATTCAGTTATTTAAAGAAATGAATTCACTCGAACGTGTCGTTGTAATCTGGGCGGGAAGTACAGAAATATTTATTGAACAGAAAGCAGTTCATCAATCTACCGAATCATTTATTGAAGGTATGATTCAAAATGATCCGGATATTTCTCCAAGCATGCTTTATGCATATGCATCGATTGCTGAAGAAGCGGCTTATATAAATGGTTCGCCAAACTTAAGTGTGGATATTCCGGCGATGGTTGAGTTTTCTAAAGAAATGAATGTCCCTATAGCTGGTAAAGATTTTAAGACTGGGCAAACACTTATAAAAACAGTTATTGCACCTATGTTAAAAATGAGACTGTTAGGCTTAAATGGATGGTTTTCAAATAACATTCTTGGCAATAGAGACGGAGAGGTTCTAGACGATCCAGAATCATTCAAAACCAAAGAAGAAAGCAAACTCTCTGTACTCGATTCTATTTTACAACCAGAATTATATAAAGATCTTTATTCAGAATACTATCATAAAGTAAGAATAAATTATTATCCTCCTCGCGGGGATAATAAAGAGGGATGGGATAACATAGATATTTTCGGTTGGCTCGGTTATCCAATGGAATTAAAAATAAATTTCCTATGTCGTGATTCTATCTTAGCAGCTCCGATTGTACTCGATTTAATTTTATTTGCCGACCTTGCTCTCAGAAGCCACATGAGCGGAATTCAAGAATGGATGTCAGTATTTTTCAAAAGTCCTATGCACTCGCCCAATATTGTTCCTGAACATGATCTTTTTATTCAGATGATGAAACTCAAAAATACTTTGCGGAAACTGATGAATGAATCACCAGTTACGCACTTGGATACCAATGGAACAAATCATTTAATCGAAGAACTGGAATATTTAGACTAAATAATTAATGAAAATGATGATAAAACTGATTGCTAATATGAGACTAATAAAAAATGTTTTCTTGCTCTTATTGTTAATTTCACTTTTTTCTGTCGAAGTTAAAAGTCAATCAGATATTGTCAAATCAAATGAAGCAGTTATTCTAAATGATGATTTAAAGCAAGAAGTTATTGAAGATTCACTTAATCAAAAAAAGGATGAAATTACAATCTCAGCTTTACCGTTTGCATTATATAGCGAAATATTTGGTTGGGCTGCAGGCGGGTTTGTGGGAGTTCAGGGTTTATCACAAAAAAATATGTCCCTTTACATGGGTGGATTAATTAGTACTAATGGAACAAAATACGGATTCATTCAAATCAAAGAATTCTATTTGCCATTTTATCCAAGGCTTTACATCGCGCCCGATATATTAGGAGGATATTTCGGTGTACTAAATGTTTATAAAGATCCGCCAACTACTTTAATTGAAAATGATCCTAAACTTCGGGCTGGTAGTAACGAGTCAGATAAAAATGATTATATGGAAGTGAGCGGGAATGACCAATGGTATGAGCTTAAATTTAGATTTCTTCTTCCGATCGGGCATGGCAAAGATGAAGTTTACTTTTCACCAAAATTAGAAAACGGAATTTTAAAATCTGGTGAGATGGGCGGTACACACTGGAACCCATTTATAAGTGGAAGAACTTTTATAGATATAAAACCATTTTATAGAAAACGAGTTGCCTTTGCTACTAACGGAATTGAATTTGCGTTAACAAGAGAGAATACAGATTATTATGTAAATCCAACACGCGGGAGCGTTCAGAAAATTGCTTTTAGAAGAGACTTCGGATGGTTTGATACTATGGCACCCTGGAGTGTTGTAGAAACAGATCTAAGATGGTATTTACCGCTTCACGAAATTTTTTGCGATAAAAATTCGCTGCCAAAAGTATTAGCATTTGATTTCTGGACAGTAAACACTCTGACATGGGACAGCTATGATGTTGTTGGACTAGATCCGGAGGGTAATGAAATCAAACAATATCATCGTCCGCCACCTTATACTGGCGCGTATCTTGGTGGGAGATACAGGCTTCGTGCTTTTTACGAAGGACGATTTAATGATAGAGCAGCAATTTATTATGGAGCCGAATACAGGCATATAATTGACTGGAATCCATTTGATTTATGGTCGGTTACTGAAAAATTAAACGTACACTGGCTTCAATTAGCTGTATTTGCAGAAGCCGGTAGAGTTGCACCCGAATGGAACATCTCCACTTTACACACAGATATGAAATGGAGCGCCGGCGGCGGTATAAGAATTTTTATGAACAACCTTATTTTAAGAATGGATGGTGCTTACAGCAAGGAAGGATTTTACATGCAGATGTTTGTTGATCATGCTTTTTGAGATGATAAAGTAAAATTTTAACTTTTTTATATTTCCTTTAAATCAAACAAACCGCAAGTTTTAACCTTTAAGTGTGTCAAATGATTTATAAACCATAAACGGAGTTTACTTATTGTACAAAAAATCATTTGCCATCGCCAAAATCTTAATTGCAATAACGATTTCAGTATTTCTATTCCTTACAAATGAAATAAATAGCCAAAGTAAAACCGGAATAATTTCCGGTGAAGTAAGAGATGCTGTAACTAAACAACCACTTCCAGGTGCAAACATATTAATTGATGGAACAAATCAGGGTTCGGCGTGTGATGAGAATGGTTATTACGTTATAAAAGATGTGGTACCTGGGAGATATTCTTTAAAAGTTTCAATGATTGGTTATTTATCTTCAGTGATAACAGAGTTAAACATAAATCCTAATAGAAATCAATCGGTAAATTTTGAACTTAATTCTGCTGCTATGGAAATGGACGAGGTTAAAGTAACAGCGGATTATTTTGCAAATCCGGATGAAAATCCAGTCAGTTTCAGAACAATATCACCCGAAGAAATAAGAAGATCGCCTGGTTCTGCGGAAGACATTTTTAGAGTTATGCAGTCAATGCCAGGCGTTGCAACAGCAGGCACAAAAAGCGCACAATTAATTGTACGAGGCGGAAGCCCGGAAGAAAATCTAACCCTGCTTGATAATATTGAAGTATATAACCCGATACATTTTGCCAGAACTGGTGAATCAATGGGTGTAATAAGCATAGTTAATCCAGCACTGCTTCAAAAAGTTGATTTCTTAACCGGAGGTTTCCCGGCTAAGTACGGAGTTAAAATGTCATCTGTTTTTGATATGACTCTAAAAGAGGGCAACAAAGAAACTATGAATACCGATGCAAATTTAAATATAGCCGGTTTCGGCATAACGATGGATGGACCTGTTGCCGAAAATACTAATATGGTATTTTCTCTTAGACGAGGTTATTTCGATTTGATAACTTCACTTCTTGACAAACCTGTAGCACCGAACTATTATGATGCAGTCGGAAAAACTTCTTTTGATTTGAATAAAGACAACAGAATAAGTCTCGTGGGATTTTATTATGTAGATCAAATTGAACGAACCGGAATTGAGAAAGGTGAAACATACAGTTGGAATCGTTTCGACTATTTGACACGCGATGATTACGGCGCTGCAATCGGAATTAATTGGCGCTCGCTCATTTCAGAAAAAGCATTCTCGTTAGTTACGGCTTCTTACACAAGCAACGGCTGGAATACAATTCAAGGTACAGAATTAAACCGTGATTTACTGGGCGAAGATATTCGCGAAGATGAATTCAGTTTGAAGTCTGAATTTAACTATCAGTTTTCACCGAAATTAAATTTGAAACTTGGTGGACAATTTAAAGTGATCAATTCTCATAATGAATCCTGGAGCCCTGCCGATACAACCCGGGAGGGAACAATTATTCCCGCAAGTATAATTTCTTATCAACCCGATGCTGAATTTAAGTCGATGTTTTTTCTGCAGTCATCTTTCCGTATTGTTGATCCGTTAGTGATCTCTGCCGGATTGCGTTACGATTATTTTTCGTTAACAAATGAAAATAATTTTAGTCCTCGAATTTCTCTATCGTACAATTTATCCGAAAGAACGCGGCTGAACTTTGCCCTGGGAAGGTATTATCAATCGCCGGCAAGTTATGAAATAGCACCTGATGAACGAAATCTTTTGTTGAACAGCAGTTACGCCGATCATTACATTGCCGGAGTAGAATACCGTTTGGGATTGGATACAAAAGCGGGTATTGAAATTTATCATAAAGAGCTTTCGAGCTTGATAGTAGATCCTGATAGTTCGAACCTATTAATCAATACCGGAAGCGGTTATGCTCAAGGAATTGAATTCTCGCTTCAAAAGAAATTTACTGATGGTTTTGTCGGAAGCGCTTCTTATTCTTATTCAATTTCTAAAAGAAGGGATTATGAATTAGCATCGCTGTATGACTTTGAATATGATAGACCGCACATTTTGAATTTGATTTTTGGTCTTGAGATGGGAGCCGGCTGGCAGATTGGAGCAAAGTTTCAATATGCTTCCGGCCACCCGTACACGCCGGTAACCGGTGTAACTGAAATAGATAATATCTTTTATGTAATTGACGGCGAGAATAATTCCGCACATTACCCCGATTACCACAAATTAGATCTTCGCATTGATAAACAATTTGTATTTGATAACTGGTCGTTTTCCGTTTACCTCGATTTGTGGAATGTGTACAACAGAGATAATGTTGTTTCATATTCATTCAAAACCACTAAGGACGGTACAATAACCACAGAGCCGCGATATGATTTTGGAATTATGCCTATTATTGGGTTTACGGCGAAGTTTTGATTCGGCAAGACATCTAATTCTTTTTATTTGTTAAACAATAACGTTCAGAAACTTGTTTAATAATAGAACCTTATTTTTTAAGCTAATACAACAATCTGGATTTGCGGCAAAACTAAATGGAAGAAGCAAAGATAATTGAAAACCTTAAAAGCGGTGATGAGTTTATATACAAATATGTATATGACCAATATTCCCGTATGGTTTATAGCGTTTGCTTTCGTATGACCGGCAATAATGAAGATGCCGAGGAAGTTACTCAGGATGTTTTCATTAAAGTTTTCAATTCCATCAATTCTTTTCGAGCAGATTCCAAACTATCAACCTGGATTTACCAGATAACTGTGAATACATCTCTAAACAGATTAAGAAGAAAAAAAGCAATGAACTTTTTATCTCTAAATTTTTGGGACGATGAAAAATTAAAAATAAAAAAGAAAAAACCAGGAAGACCAAAAAAAGAAGAGATAACAATTTCACTTGATGATGAAGTTACTCTTGAAGATGGTGTTACAAGGGAGAAGGTTAGAAATATTTCAGGTAAAACAAAAATATTCTGTCCTTACTGCGATCATTCAAAGAGAACACATCCGCATACACATAATGCATTCATTGATATCAATGATGTTGGGCAGTATTATATTTTCTGTTCATCAGAAAGCAAAACCTATTGGCAGGATAGTAAAGAGATAGATGCAGCAAAGAGTAAATTATTCTGGAATGAGTCTGTTGGTGGTCCGTCAATGATCGGGTATGAAAGTTATAATGGTGATGGTCCTCTTTACATATTCAAGAATGCAGCTGATTTTGATAATTACTGTATGCAGAAAAACATTGATCCGAATATTCGTTCTTATTTACCGAGAAGAGAAATAATATTTAATCCGGGCTTGCACGGAGGTTTGAATGATAAATATTATAATTTGTTTGAAGAGAGTGAGTATATGAAAAAGGATTATACTACCTTACTACCCCTTGCCTTGAATCAAGTTGTTTCTGAATTAGAGAAGAGATGTAAAGTTATATATGAAATTATGATTAACATCTTTGGTCAGAAAGAATATCTTGAAAGATTTCTGAACTGGATTGCATTCATTCTACAGGCAAGAGTAAAGTCATACACAGCGTGGTTAATTACTTCTAATGTGCAGGGCATTGGCAAAGATTTATTATTTATCAGAATATTAATGCCGCTATTTGGTGAAAAACAATCTCAGTTAATGAATGGCAGCAGAATCGCAAAAAACTTTAATAAGATTGATATGAATTGTTTTCTGCGAGGATACAATGAAGTTTTTAGTGCAGGTAATGCTAAAGAAAATCTTCATCGCAAGGAATCGTTAAAGGATTTAATTACTGCTCCATACCAGAGCATTGAAATAAAGGGTGTTGATACATTTCAAACAAGCAACTTTATGAATTTCATTTTATTCTCGAACAGTGAACATCCAATATTTCTGGATGATGAAGACAGGAGATTTAATGTAATTAGAAATGATAATGCAAAGAAGGTAAGTGAGTTAACTATCTATAAAAGCCTCAAGGATCTTGAACCTGATATAAAAGCTGAACTCTCGGAATTTGCAAATATTATTTTCAAATTAGATTACGATAGGGAGCTTGCAAATCATCCAATTGAAACAGAAGCAAAGAACATATTGAAAGCATTATCAAAAGATGAATACGAAGAATTTGCTGAAAGATTAAAAGCGAAGGATGCGAGTTATTTTCTGCTTGATGAAATATTTCCAATCACTGAACCAGAAAAGGATATGGGATTGAAAACAGATATTGCTGCAATGGTAGAAGATAAGATTGATCTGCACGGAGTAATTCCAGCAAGGTATATGAGTAAGATATGCAAGTATCACTTTCAATATCATAATTATAAGTCGACACTGAAAAGATTAAAGTTAAAAGGAGTTGAGGAAACGACAAAAAAATTTGATGGAATATCAATGAAAGTATATGAATCTAAGTAATTACATATTACCCGGCACAATCTATCCTGGTTGTGCTGGAATTTGGTTACCCCGGTTACCTTTAGGTTACCCGAAAGTTACCTCTGGATTGTTGGAATTTAAACTAAAAACTAAAGAAAGGGGGGTAGGTTACCTGGTTACCTATATTTTCTAATATCAGAAAATAAATAATTAATTAGGAAAAACTTTTTTAACTGGGGATGGAAAAAAATAATTAATTATTTCTCCAACCAACTTAAAAATTGGGGTAACCAGGTAACAGGGGTAACTATTGCGAATTTAAACTAAAAACAAAACATTTGGTTACCTCTGGTTACCTTTAGTTACCTGAACTTCGAAGGAGGCAGGTCTACTACAAAGAGACATTAAAAGAATGATTAAACCGAGGTAGGTACAACAAATTAAGGAGGGAATTATGACTAGGGATATCAACCAAATAGGAAAACGAAAAAACACCAGCACTCAAAAACTAATAAACACAATCGGGCTTGAAGAAGTAAAACAGGTATGGATAAGATACGGTATGTACAAAGGAGCTGAAGAGCTAAGCAAAATTCTCAAGGAATATGTTAGTGCTTCGACTCTGAGATACTTAAGTCAAGTCTGCAACTGGCAAAGACCAGTCAATCTCAAGTCAGCTATCTATGTTGGGGTTCAAAGAGGGACAGTTCCAGCAGCTTATTATAAGCACCTGATATTTCCTGAGGAGGATTAAACGATGGAAAAAGAAACAATTATAAAATATCTGGATAATTATCCGGAAGTGATTTATGACGGAATTAACAGAGATATTTCCAGTCCAGAATATATAAGAGGCAGGGAGACTTTACTAAATGCTACAGATGAAATCCAGAAATGCATCTTTTGGTTGGTTGAGTTTTATAAACCAAATAAATCTTTCAAGAACTTAAAAAACAGTCTTCAGCTGAAGTTTTATGTTGAAAAATATTTTGGTGAATACATCTCTAACGGCTCATTCATAACTGCTGTAAAAATACTTGGATATAATTATCGTGAATTTCAAGAAGATATATGTATTTACCTATCTTTTAACAAAGTTCATTTAAGACGGTATAGAGAGAAATATTTCAGAAGCGATTTATAAATGATTAAAATATTAAACTAAACCTTTGGAGGAATTAAAATGAAAAATAATATCGATAAACAGATGCTTGAAAAGCAAAAGAATAGATCTAAAGAAAAAGCGGATGTAGTTTTTAATAAGCTGCTTGCTCAACAGAAAAAACCAAAAAACCCATTTGATGATGCAAGAACATTTACTACTCCATCAATGAGAGAATTTAAACCAGGGCCAGATTATGCTTAGATATATTTTTACATTAGCTACTCGACTCTAGATCAGAAGTAAGAAATAAATATTCACCAGAGATCATTATCTCTGGTTTGATTAACGATAACCTTACTGAAATTGACTGGATCCTTACTCTTTCCGAGCTTGAGCTTATATATGGATTTGAAATCCCAGAAGAACTATTCGACCGGACAGATCTAACACTATTTGCGATGTTCCGGAAATTAATTTTGGCAATATGCCTAATGATGGTGGCACTCTTTTATTAAATGATGATGAAAAGAAAGAAATCCTTAATATAAATCCGGAATTGAATAAATTTATTAAACCATTTTTATCAGTAAAAGAGTTTATTAATAATACTAATCGATGGTGTTTGTGGTTAATTGATGTTGATCCTGGTACGCTTAAAGGTTTCACTAAAGTTATGGAACGTATTGAAGCTGTTAAAAATCATAGGGCAGATAGTGTTAGAATGGCGACAAAGAAATTAGCACTTTACTCAACTTTAGTTGGAGAAATTAGACAACCAAATTCAAATTATATTATGTTACCCAGACATTCTTCTGAAAATAGAAAGTATATACCTCTAGGTTACTTCAGTAAGGATTACATCGTTGCAGATAGTTGTCTTTCAATTTCTAAAACATCTAAGTCCCATTTTGGCGTATTGACTTCTGAAATGCTTATGGCTTGGGTTAAACAAGTTTGGTTAGATTAGAAAGCAGATTTAGATATTCAAACGATATTGTTTACAACAACTTTCTTTGGCCGGAAAATCCAACAAACAAACAAATAAAACTTGTAGAAGAAAAAGCACAAAAAGTTTTAGATACAAGGAAAGAATTTCCAAACAGCAGTCTTGCAGATTTATACGATCCTCTTACAATGCCGCCGGCATTAGTAAAAGCGCATCAGGAATTAGACAAAGCGGTAGATTTATGCTACCGTCCCCAGCCCTTCCCAAACGAAACAAAAAGAATAGAATTCCTTTTTGAGCTCTATGAAAAATACACTCAGCCATTAATGGTAAAAACAAAATCAAAAAAGAAACTAAAATTGTAGAAGAAAAAGCTAAATGAATCGATTTGGGGGATTAAGATTTAACCCTTTCTCTTAGGCGGGAACCCGAATATACTCCTATAAATTAACGAAGGAATTCAATAATCAAATAGTGCTGACCAACAATCCTACAATAGTAAGTGAAGCACCAAGAATAATATATCCTATAGTATTATTACCCATCTGAAACATTAAAGCAGTGACAATCAGCCAAACAGATCCTAGTCCGCAAGCAAATCTGCCCGGTGCTCCACGCTTGGGTAAGGCAGGTGTACCCGTTATGTATCTAATCCCATAATTGTAAATTAAATCAAATGGATGTGTGTTGAAAATTGCACCGAGTGCAGCTATCGGTACTAAAATATATAATATCGTGTAAGATGCCAGGATAGTCCCCAATCCTGCTAAGAGTGTACACAATGCAAATGCAAGCCTGAGCCAGCTTGCAGTTTGGTTTAGCAAATTTTCGTTAACATCTGTAAACCCTTGTAAATCAAGTCTGCGTCTCGTAACAGTCGAGATAGTTTTCATTTAATTTTTCTTCTCATTTTTTGCTAATCATTCGGATATATAGACTCTCTTGTAAAATAAATATTTTCTTTTAGAATGGAAGAGTGTTGAATTAGCTTTTGTTATATTTATTATAATAAAAATCTCGTTCTCTATAAAAATAATGGAGTCCACAGTGCAAATACTATTCTTAATAAACGATGCACCTTACGGTACAGAAAAATTTTATAACGCTTGTCGTCTTGCAATGACAATCCACAAAGAACAATCTGAAGTTGAGGTTAATGTTTTCTTAATGGCAGATGCGGTTACGGGTGCGCTTGTAAACCAAAACACACCACAAGGATATTATAACGTCGAAAGGATGTTAAAAGCCATAATCAATAAAGGTGGTCAGGTAAAACTTTGCGGCGGATGTATCAACGCACGTGGAGTTGCTACGCTTCAATTCATTGAAGGCTGCACAAGAAGCAATATGAGTGAACTTGCTCAGTGGTCTGTTGAAGCGGTCAAAGTGTTTACGTTTTAAGTATAAGTTAATAATTTAATCGATATGACTTTTTCAAAAACTACAGAATATGCACTAAGAGTTTTAGCACTTATGGCTGGTGATGATAAAAAATTATATTCATCACTAGAATTACATAAAAAACTTAAAATACCTAAAAAATATTTGCAGAGATTGCTTACAGACCTTTCCAAAAGTGGACTGATAAAAAGTATTCAGGGAAGAAGCGGAGGATTTTTGCTTGCAAAAAAGGCGGGCAAAATTAAAATATCGGAAATCATTGACGCAGTTGAAGGATTTCGGAAAGAGCCAAGCTGTTTTTTTGGTTTTGATAAATGTGCTTTAGACAATCCTTGTTCAATGCACGATATATGGATCAGATCGCAGAAAGATCTTATAAATATTCTCAGTAAAACGCGTTTGTCAGATTTAATCAATAAATCTAAAGAGGATTGATTTATTTAAACTTAAATACTACGTTTGGGTAGCATTTAAATTTATTTTAGAAGGAGCCTGGTATGGTTGATTCAAATACAGTTCTTTTTGGTCAAACATTTGCGTACACATTTTATGTGCTGGCAATTATGCTGCTTATGGGTTGGTTTGCTTATAATGTTACAAAAAGCGAAGGGTCTAGAGAAATTAAACCTGCGCTATTTTATTCCCTTGTAGGCTTTCTCGTTCTTCTTGGGGTTTCGCTTCACATAGTTACACACGAAACAATCCCGTGGAAGCCACTGGATTTGAACCGTGCAGAAATTATCCCTGATAAAACATTTAATATCAGCGTGGCAAATCATAAATTTATTTTACCTTCCGAAAAAATGATTATAAACACTAACGATAAAGTAATGTTTAATGTTACTTCAGAAGATTTAACATATGGATTTGGATTATTCCGTGAGGATAATACGATGATGTTCCAGATGCAGGTTTTACCCGGACATAACAACGATATACTCTGGCATTTTGATAGACCCGGCGTTTATACAATCAGATCAACTGAGTACTCAGGCCCAAAAGGTATTGGTATGATTGAAAAAAATGTCGTTGAAGTGATCGATTGAAAAAAACAAAAATAAATTTTTAATAAAAGAAGAGATTATCAAATGAATTTTATACAAACTTTTATGGATGGAGAAGAAGGTTTATTCAAACCCAATTCACTTACTCCAATGCAAAAAATGATTTTAAGGTTTGTTGTTGTTGGATTGGTTTACTACTTATTTGCTCTTGTTGAAGGAATGCTTATGAGAGTTTACCAGGTAACACCAATTGCAGCTATACCACCTGACCAATATTTTGGTATGCTTACTGCACATCCGCTTGTCGGAATTTTTGGTTCGACTTACTCAATAGTTTTTGGTGCATTTTTATTTCTTGTACCATTTCTAATGAGCAAACCTTTATGGAGTATTAAACTTGCTAACTGGACTTGCGGCTTGATTGCAGTTGGAACATTTACTTTTTGGTTTGCAGGATTTTTAACTCACTATGCACCACTTTATACATTGTACTGGCCATTACCTGCAGACTTTACTCAATTTAGCGTTTGGGGTGGTACATTTTTTATTCTTGGTATTGCTTTAATAATGGTTGGTACTGTTTTCTTTGTCCTTAATATTTTTAGAACAATTGCTTACACACCGGAAGGTTGGGAGAAACAGGATGGAAAAGGATTAATAGCTTCAGCATTAGGTTTAAGCGGCTTAAAAAATCTTTTTAGAAAAAATAAAAAAGAACATATGGTCTCATTACCGGTTGCTGCAATCGCAAGAGGTACTGTTGATACTGCTTTAAATGCAGGTATAATACTTTTTACAGGTGTTTTAATTTTAGTTTATATGATTGCAGAACTTCTTGGATCAAGTTTAAAACATTCTTCAATAGATGCATTGCTTTATAAAAATTGGTTCTGGTGGGGTTTAGATTTAATTGCTGATGGATTGGTTTTAATTTTTGTTGCTGGCACCTGGTATTTACTTGCAACATTAATTACCGGAAAAAAACTTTTTATGGAAAACTGGGCTCGTGCAGCTTTGTTTGTTGAGATGGTTGTTAGCTGGACGGTTTGGTCACATCATTTAATGTCAGATCAGGCTCAGCCAGGAATTTTAAAGATACTATCTGGTGAAATGGTAACAGCTTTTGAGCTTATCACGCAAGGACTTGCATTCTTTATTACATTAATTACTCTGTGGAGTGCAAGACCATTAAAGATGACAAATCCATTAAAGTTTTTATTAGGAGGATTGTTGGGATTTGCGCTTGCTGTACCGGCTGGAATAATGCAGGCAGATTTAGGATTGAATAGAATTTTACATAACACTCAATGGATTGTTGGCCCGCACGTACACGTAGCAATATTAGTTGGATTAACAATGACACTTTATTCAGCTATTTACTTTTTATTTCCTATAGTAACTAATAATGCAAAATTATATAGTCAAAAGTTAGCCAACTTCCATTTCTGGGCACATTTATTAGGCGGAATTGGAATGGGTGCATTTATGGGTATGGCTGGATTAAAAGGAATGTTAAGACGTACAATTTATTTTGATGGTGAGTATAGTTTTTATATGATATTAGCGGGCCTTTGCGGTTTACTGTTATTATTAGCGTTCATTGCATTCTTTTATAATATCGTTATGAGTGTAGGTTTAAAAGGTGTGATTGGGATTTTTATGCCTTCAAAATTAAATACTAAAGATTTGCTGCCCGCGGAAAAATAAAATCATAGTATTTCCCTCTTATTTGAATCCCTTATTGATTTATATCAGTGAGGGATTTTATTTTAACCTTATATTAAACTATATTTTTTAATCAGAAATAAGACTTTCAGAGTGTGTGATGAATGATATAGTCAATGGCAAAGACACATTAAAAAACCTTCCATTATTTTCTGGACTAAGTATTGAACAGTTAAGAACAGTTACCTCTTTTAGTAAAATTAAAATATTTAAGAAAAATGATTTCCTTTTTCATGAAGGTGATTTTTATAATGGATTTTTTATTTTATTAAAAGGATCAGTAAAAGTTTATAAGATTAGCTCAGGGGGTAAGGAATCGGTTGTTCACATTGTGAAACCGTTAAGTGTTTTTGCTGATATTCCCTTATTTGATGGAGGTAATTATCCAGCTAATGCACAAAGTCTTGAAGAATCTCTATTAATATTTATATCAAAAGAAGGATTTTATAAACTTATCAGTGAAAAGCCCGATATGTATTAAAGATGTTGGCGGGATTTTCAAAAAAAATGAAATCACTAGTCAATCAACTGGAAGATATTTCATCCAAAGAAGTTCCCAATCGCCTTGCAAAATACATTCTTAAGGAGATAAATTCTTCAGGAACAGAAACATTACCAGAGCCATTTGTAAAATTAACAGTTCCTAAATCAACAATTGCTGCGTATCTAGGGACAATAACAGAAACTCTTTCTCGGAGCTTCAAAAAATTGCAAGACGAAGAAATTATTCGCATATCTGGTAAAACTGTCTTTATCAATGATCTTGAAAAATTAAAAGACCTGGCAAAATAAGTATCCTGCCTTCTATTTACTTCTTTACATTCAAACGAAATTTAATTGTTTAAAAGATAATAACTCTGACTTAAGTCAAGGAAATCTAATATTAAAACCAATAGGTTTAAGTAGAAAACCTAAATTAGAAAGAGTTTAAAATGGAATTAAATAAACTTGATATTCGTCCTGTTGTCCCTCGCGAAAAACATCCAACCATCATGAAAACATTCGATGAACTAAAAAACGGAGAAGCTTTTCAGTTAATTAATGATCATGATCCGGTTCCGCTTTATTATCAGTTTCAGGCAGAAAAAGCAAACCAGTTTGGATGGGAATATGTTGAGCGTGGTCCTGAAGTCTGGCGTGTAAACATTTCAAAAGTTTGACTAAAAATAGTTCAACGATGATCACAAAGGATATGAAAATATCGAAGCTGCTGACCGAGTTTCCGCAGACGCTGGAGGTGCTTGTCAATTTCAGTATGCACTTCAAGAAACTAAACAACAAGATTCTGAGAAAAACTCTTGCAAGTAGAGTAAATGTTGAGCAGGCAGCAGGAATAGCCGGTGTGAATCTCGTTCATTTATTAAATGAATTAAATAAATCAATCAATGCAGATAATACTGAAACTATTAATGAAGAAAGCACGGAAGAAAAAATGATTCTAACAGAAAAACCTGAAAGTCTTAAAAATATAAGTGAAGACAAAATTCAAAAGATGGATGTAAGGTATATAATCGATTCAGGTAAAGATCCTTTCCTTGAGATAATGACAAAAGTAAAAAATCTAAAAGATGACGAAGTTTTTCATCTGATAAATTCGTTTGAACCACTTCCACTTTATTCAGTAATGCAGGGTAAAGGTTTTGAGCATTGGACAGAAAAAGACAATAACGTGTTTAATGTTTTCTTCTACAAAAATGATGTAAATAAATCTGAAGTTAATGTAGAAACGAAAGCAAGTCTAGCATCTCCTGCTGATTATGAAAATGTCATCGAGCTTGATGTTCGTGAATTAGCTCCACCAGAACCAATGATGAAGATACTTGAAAATATTTCTAAAGTAGATGAGAAAACAGTTATGGTTGTTAATCATCACCGCGAACCGATGATGCTTTACCCAAAACTTGAGGAAAGAGGTTACACAGCAATTACAAATAAGATTGATGAAAATTATTTTAAGGTTGTGATAACGAAAAAGAGGAATGTTTAATTGTGATTCAATCCGAATCAATTGTTTCTGCTTATGCTCCGCCATTTAGAATAGTTGCAAAATATTTTATCGCAGCCATTGTTTCGTTTGTGCTTTTAAATTTTCTTTTACTTTTTAATTATTCTGAAATAGTTGGACATCATTTCAATCCTAAAATTCTTTCAATCAATCACGTTGCAACACTTGGCTGGATAACGATGATAATATTCGGTGCGATGTTTCAACTTGTTCCAGTAGTTCTCGAAACAAAACTGTTCAGTGAAAAACTTGCGGAGATTCAGTTCTGGATTTATTTACCAAGCGTAATCGGTTTAGTATATTGTTTCTGGGTATTCGATACTGGAATTAATATGACATTATCAGCAGTACTACTTAATCTTGCAATGTTCATCTTTTCGTATAATATAATCATTACTATGAAAAGCGTTAAGAAATGGAACGTTACTGCGTGGTATCTTGCAGCGGCAATTTTCTATTTGATTGTAACCGCGATAGCAGGACCTTTGCTGGCTATAAATCTATGGACACCATACGTAAAGATAGATCATCTTCAATATTTAAATTTACACGCACACATTGCTTTCATTGGCTGGGTTTCTATGGTGATAATGGGAGTTTCATTTAAGCTTATTCCAATGTTTACTCTTTCACATGGTTTTCCTTTAACAAATGCAAAACTAGCCTTCTGGATTCTTAACGTAGGCTTACTTGGGATATCTACTATTATGCATTACAAGGATACAACGTTTCTTTATTACATATTCACTGGACTAATTGTTTTAGGGATAATTTTCTTCCTTCTTCAAATTCGTATCATTTTCAAAAACAGAATTAGAAAAAAGTATGATATAGGTATTAAGTTTTCTGTTGTTGCATATCTTATGCTTGGACTAACAACCATACTCGGAACTTTTATTGCATTTGTTGAATATCAAAACATTATCAACCTTACACTTATTTACGGTTATATGATAATCTTCGGTTACATCTCTATGCTTATTGTTGGACAGATGTACAAGATTGTACCATTTCTTGTTTGGTACCACAAATACAGCAGTAAAGTCGGGCTTGAACCGGTGCCGATGTTAAAAGATATGTTCAATGAAAAGTTTGCACAGATTGAGTTCTATTTAATGATTACGGCAGTTTTCGGCTCTCTTTACTCTTTGGCATTTGGAAGTGAAACAGGGATACTGATTTCATTTTCAATAATGTTTATCAGTTCTGAAATCTTTCTATTTAATATGATAACAATTTTCAGGAAGTAAAAACTATATGGCAAACAAAGAAGAAATATTGGAAGTTCTAAAAGGTGTTATTGATCCAGAGATAGGAATTAATATTGTTGATCTTGGGCTCGTTTATGAAGTTGAATCCAACGACGAAGCAAATATAATCACGATGACCCTAACTACGCCGGGCTGCCCGATGCATAGCAGCATTTCAGCTTGGGTTGAAAATGTAGTTGGACACTTAGAACCTGAAAAAAAAGTAATTATAAATCTTGTCTGGGAACCTCAATGGGCACCGGATAAAATGACGGATGAAGCTCGACAGGAATTAGGACATACAGGCTAAGCAATTTTTACAACAGTAAGATATTTTATTAAAACAAGCATAGTATTTTTAATTATTGGAATATTAAGCGGACTTTTTATGTCTTTTTCTAGATACGTTTTTAAGTCGGGTTATTATCCAGAAATTATAACTGCACATGCACATATAATTTTAGCAGGTTCAGTATTGATGATGATTATGGGTGTTGCATTGTGGTTTTTTCCCAAAGCAGAAAAAGAGGATAAAAAATACAACCCTCTGTTAATCTATATAACATATTGGTCGATGACATTTACTACATTAATAAGATTTGTACTCCAGATTATGAAGGGATTTTACTTTTATGATTGGATAGGTATCGGGATAACGATCGCCTCGACATTTCAAATTTTAGCTATAGGATTATTTTTTTATTCAATATGGGGAAGAATCAGACCTGTTCGAATTCAATATGTAAAATCCAAAGGTGAAGTGAAATGAAAATTACCGAAGATTGCATTAACTGCGGAGCCTGTGCAGTAGAATGTCCAACAGAAGCTATTTATGAACCTGGCATCGTTTTGAAAATAAAAGAGAAATTTATGTCGCCGATTTCGAAGGATCATTTTTTTATTATAACTGAAATTTGCGACGAATGTGCTGGTTTAAAGAAAATAAAATGTATTTCTATCTGTCCGATGGATGCAATAAAGAAAGAATTAATTTAATGTTTTTATATAATCCTAAAAACTGTTTATAACAATCAACAACATTCTGACTTAAGTCATGGAACATCTTCTCATAAGAAACTAAGTTTCTAATGAAAATAAAATAAAGGATATACAATCAATGAAAACAACAATTCCGAAGTCACTAAAACTTGAGCACGATGAACTTCATATGGAGCTTGACAAAGCGACCAAAGTCGGTAGTAAAATAGCAGAAGCAGCAAGATTAGTTGCTCAGACTCTACATCCTCACTTTGTAAGTGAAGAAGAATTTGCTATTCCTCCATTAGGTATTTTACCTCAATTGAGCAAAGGAAAAGTAAATGAAGATATGAAGGAAATTTTGAAGATGACCGACAAATTAAAAGTCGAGCTTCCTAAAATGTTACAAGAACATAAAGCAATAGTTACAGCGTTGGATGAACTTGTTAAAGCAGCGCAGGAAGAAAATAAACCTGAATACGCTGCATTTGCAGAAAAACTTAAGTTGCACGCAAAAACTGAAGAAGAGGTTACTTATCCAACTGTCTTATTAATTGGTGAGTACCTAAAACTTAGATTCAATCAGAAAGTAATTTATTAAAGGAGAAATGCAATGTTACTCAAATCAAAATTTACAGCACTGTTATTTTTAGCATCATTCATGTTCGTATTTACAAACTCAGCATCTGCTCATTGTGATTCTTATGACGGACCAGTCATTAAAGATGCTGAAAAGGCACTCGAAACAAACAATGTTAATTTAGTTCTTAAATGGGTTACTAAAGAACAAGAGAAAGAGATTACAACATTGTTTCAAAAAACTTACGAATTGCGCAATGGAGACAAAGGAGTTTATGAGATTGTGGAGAAACATTTTTTCGAGACTCTCGTTCGATTGCACCGTGAAACAGAAGGTGCGCCATATACCGGCTTAAAACCTGCGGGAACTACAAAACTGATTATTCAAATGACTGATATAGCTCTTAAAGAGAACAATGTGGAAGATTTATTGCTCAAGCTGAATAATCATATTGATAAAGTAGTTCGTGAGAAATATCAAAAAGTATCGGAACTCAATAGAATAAAAGATGATTCGGTTGAAAAAGGAAGAGAATTTGTAGCTGCCTATGTTGACTACACGCATACTGTTGAAGCAATTCACGATATTATAGAACATGACAGTGTTTCACACGCAGGGCATTAAACATCAGAATAAAATTTAAAGAACTGGGTTGAATGTTTTTCTTAACTTTTAAAATGCTGCGCTAGTAAAAACATAAATAATCATTAAGGAAAGAAAAGAATGTCAGAAACAACAAACAAAGAAATGTTGATAGATGCGATCGGATATCAAAATGGTTCAATCGTTAGTAAACAGATTCTTAAAAAACCAAATTGAAATATTACTCTGTTTGCATTTGATAAAGATGAATCGTTAACAGAACACACTTCGCCTTATGAAGCAGTTGTTTATATGGTTGATGGTGAAATGGAAATTAAGATAGGCGGTAATCCATACAATGTTAAAGCAGGTGAGATAATAATTATGCCGCCAAATATTCCACACGGGTTAAAAGCAACCGTAAAATCAAAAATGCTTTTGACTATGATCAAATAATTAGTTTATTACATTTATGATTATTAGCGGAACACTTGATTGAGGTCACAAATCAAAAATAATAAAATAATGACCCTTGACAAATCGTTTTATAATATTATTTTTGTTAGCGAGTGTTAACTAATTTATTTAAGGATAAAATGTCACGATTAAGTACCGAACAAAGGCAAGATATGATAATTGATGAGGCCATTAATATAATTCACAATGGCGGCTATCAATCTCTTTCTATTAGAGAGCTAGCGAAGCAGGTTCGAATAAGTGAACCAGCTATTTATCGCCACTTTTTAAATAAAGAGGATATTATTCTTGGGATCTTGAACAGAATGGTGGATTTCGATCATTTACTGGAAAGAGAAATCATGAAACAAAAAACTGCTCAAGATAAAATTAGGCATTTTATTTTATTTCATTTTGATTTTCTTGAAAAAAAGAAAGAAATGACATCTGTATTGTTTGCAGAGGATATGTTTGATCAAAGCGATATTTTACGACAGAAATTGATGTTTATTATCCAAAAAAGGAAAAATTTGTTGAGTTCTATTCTTCAAGAATCCTCCCAAAAAGGAGAAGTAGCTGATGTTAATCACAAAGATTTATTAAGCTTGATTTTAGGATTAATCAGAATGATTGTACTTGAATGGCGATTGAGTAATTTCAGTTTCTCGTTGTCTGAGCGTGGCAAGAGTATTGTGAAAATGTTGGATAAATTAATATTTATGAAATAAATATATTTTTTTAACCAATATGTTAGTTAACGATAACAAACTTTAAAAATTAAAATGAAATATTTAGAAATTATAAATCAAAATGATGATGAATTAAAATTGCGGATTCTGGAACATCTCGCGAAGAACTTCTTTAATTATGGTTTTAGGAATTTTGCAGTAGTTCAAATTGCAAATGAGTTACATATAAGTAAAAAAACTATCTACAAATACTTCCGAACAAAAGAAGAATTGATCAGAACAGTTTTAATTAAACAATTAACAGTCGCTTACAGCGAAGTTGTTACAATAATTCAGGCGCGATCTAATATTGTTGAAAAGTTTATTGACTTATCAAATATGGTTGAAGAATACTTTACCATATTCAACGAAGAGTCTTTAAAAAGATTAAAGTATCATTTTCCGCAGTTAGCAAATTATATAGAGCAATTCAGGATAGATCGAATAGTTCCGCTTATTGGTCTTTTACTCAAACTTGGTAAAAGGAAAAATCTGATTTTAGATATGCCCGATGAAATCGTATTAAAAGTGTTTAGTTCTGCGTTGGGCGCAATTGCAGAATCTAAATCCGACTCTACCTCTAAATTTTCATATCATCAGATCTTCAGGCAAGCATTTAACATGCTTCTGAATGGGATTTTAACAAAAAAAGGCAAACAATTATTAAACTATAAACTAGAGGTAATCAAATGAAAGCATCACTAATATTCTTAACTCTTACAACTTTTCTATTTTTTATTGGTTGCAGCAGCATCGATGAGAAAATGTTTATCGAAGCATCAGGAACAATTGAATCAACTAATATAATCATTAGCTCCAGAACAGCCGGAAATATTAAAAAAATGAATTTCAGTGAAGGTGCTAAAGTTAGCATCGGCGATACAATACTAATTATCGATCATGAAATGCTTGATATTCAATTACGTCAGTCGATTGCGTCTAAAGATGTAACTGAAGCTCAATTAAAACTAATGCTGGCAGGTGCAAGGAAAGAAGATATAAATCAGGCAGAACAGAGTCTGAATCAGGCGAAAGTTAATTACGAAACGGCTGAGCGAGATAAAGCGCGGATGAAGAGTTTGTATGATTCACGTTCAATCACTCAAAAGCAATATGAAGATGCGGTTGCAAGGTATGATTTGATGGCTGCACAATATAGTGCTGCAAATGAAAATCTCGCTAAGGTAAAACAAATATTTAGAAAAGAAGAGATTGATCAGGCAAAGGCGAATTTAAATAAATCAATTGCAGGAGTTGATCTATTAGAAAAAAACATTCGTGATAGTTATGTAACCTCACCAATAAACGGATTCCTGGTTAAAACCTTTGTTGAACACGACGAAACAGTTACCCCAATGTCATCATTGTTTAAAGTTTCTGATCTGGATGTAGTTGAATTAGTAATTTATGTTTCCGAAGTAGAACTCGGGTTAGTGAAACTTGGACAAAAAGCTGAAGTAACTATCGACACATTTGAAGATAAAGTTTATGATGGAAAAGTAACCTATATTTCCCCCGAAGCAGAATTCACTCCTAAGAATATTCAAACAAAAGATGAAAGAACAAAGCTCGTGTTTGCGGTGAAGATTGAGATCCCGAATAAGAATTATGACCTAAAACCAGGAATGCCTGCGGATGCAAAGGTAATACTCTAAAAACGCATTTAATGGAGAATCATAAAATGGAAAATGCAATAATTATAGAAAGCCTAAAAAGGAATTACGGAAAAGTTACTGCGGTAAAAGGAGTTTCATATTCAGTTTCTGAAGGGGAAATGTTTGGACTTGTTGGACCAGACGGCGCAGGAAAGACAACTACAATAAGAATGTTAACTGGCTTGTTAAGACCTGATTCAGGTAATGCTAAGGTTCTCGGTTATGATCTGTTGACACAACAAAACCTGATTAAGAATGAAATTGGATACTTATCGCAAAAATTTTCTCTGTATGGTGATCTAACTATTGATGAAAATATTGAATTCTTTGCAGATATCCATGGAGTGAAAAATTTTAAAGACAGACGAAATGAATTATTAGAATTTACAAGATTAACACCATTTAGAGACAGGCTTGCAGATAAACTTTCAGGAGGTATGAAACAGAAGCTTGCATTGGCTTGCACTCTAATACACAAGCCCAAGATAATATTTTTAGATGAGCCAACGACAGGTGTTGATCCGGTTTCACGAAGAGATTTTTGGAAAATATTATCCGATCTACAAAAGGATGGAATAACAATTTTTATGACAACGCCTTATCTAGATGAAGCAGAAAGATGTAATCGTATTGCACTTATGAATAATGGTGAGATCATAAGCTGGGATACTCCTAAAAATGTTAAGGCATCATTAAAAGCACAAATTGTAGAAATTGTCTGCTCACCGATTCGAGAAGCTTACAACTTAATAAAAGCAGGAGCAGATTTTGAAGTTCAAATGTACGGCGATAGGCTTAATGTTGCTCTTCAAAATTATGATAATCAGTACCAGGATTTAGAAAAACTTTTGGTTGATAATAAAATTCAAATAGTTGACAACCGAATAATTACACCATCTCTTGAAAACGTTTTTATCCACCTAGTAAGTAAGGCATCATGATTAATAAAGAAAGAAATTATAAGAGGATTATAAAATGAAAAAAATATTAGTTATAGCGATAATACTGACTTCAATACTGTTTCCACAAAACAAAAAACTGACACTTAGTGAAAGTATAGAGTATGGACTTAAAAACAGCAAAGATCTGAAGATTTCTCAATCGAAAGTAATAAGTTCTGATGCGAAGGTATCGGAAATAAATTCAATGTTTTTGCCGCAATTTAAATTTATGGCAAACTACACGCGATTGAGTGATAATGTTCCGCCATTTGAAGTAGTTACTCCATTTTCACCAACGCCAATTAAAATATCCGACCCAGTGCTTGATAATTATAATTTAAAACTTTCATTTCAGCAGCCATTATTTACCGGCTTCAAATTACTCTCATCCAAAAAAGCTGCAAGTTATAATTATAATGCAACAGAATTGGAATACTCTAAGGATAAGAACGAAGCAGCTTTCAATATCCATACTGCATTCTGGAATTATTATAAAGCACAAGAAGTAAGAGAGTTACTTCTAAAAAGTCTTAAACAAATTGAAAATCATCTTAACGATACAAAAAACTTTTTAGAAAACGGACTTGCAACTCAAAACGATTACTTAAAACTACAGGTACAATACTCAAACACAAAATTACTTTTAATTGAAGCGGAAAATAATTTGGATGTTGCAAGTGTGGTTTTTAATAAATCATTAGGATTACCGTTAGAATCTGTTACAGAAATTTCTTCTGAAGATATTAAAACCGATTCATTTACCGCTAACATTGACGAATTACTTTCTGAAGCTAAAGCAAATAGAAATGAATTAAAATCACTGCAATATAAACTTCATGCCGCAAACGAAAATATTACAGCAGCGCAATCTGGATGGTTTCCAAGTATTTATTTAACTGGTAATTATTACTACAGTAACCCAAACACAAGAGTGCAGCCTTTGGTTGGAGAGTGGAATGACACCTGGGATGTTGGCGTTACTCTTAGTTGGGATATTTGGAATTGGGGTTTAACTTCATCTCAAACAACTCAGGCAAAAGAGTTAGAGGTTCAAACAAGAACCATACTGGAGAAAACGGTGGATAATATTGAAGTTGAAGTTTATCAAAGTTATTTAAGTGTAGTTAAAGCAAATGAAAAAGTAGAGGTAAGCAAATTAAGTTTAGAACAGGCATCAGAAAATTACCGCATAACATCAGAAAAATATAACGCTCAGTTAGCAACAAGCACTGACCTAATAGACGCAGAAGTTTCTGAATTACAAAGTGCAACAAATCTTAAAACCGCTCTTGTTGATTATAAAATAGCAAAAACAAGATTAGAAAAATCATTAGGGAGAAATATTTACTAATGAATACAATTGAAGTAAAAAATCTATCAAAAGTATTCGGAAACTTTAAAGCTGTTAACGATATATCCTTCAATGTAAAACAAGGAGAAATATTTGGTTTTCTGGGGGCAAATGGTGCCGGAAAATCAACAACGATCAGAATGCTTATTGGAATTCTTGAGCCAAGCTCTGGTGATGCCTTGGTAGGTAATTATAGCATTATGAATGAAGCCGATAAAGTTAAAACGCAAATAGGATATATGTCACAAAAATTTTCCTTGTACAACGATCTTACGGTTGAAGAAAATATTCGTTTCTTTGCAGGTGTCTATGGATTAACAGGCAAAAAATATTTGGAACGGAAAAAATGGGTTTTGAAAGTGGCTAATCTTGAAGGAAAAGAAAAACTTCTCACTGGCTCTTTACCAGGTGGAATTAAACAAAGGTTAGCACTTGGCACAGCAGTAATACACGAACCCAAAATAGTTTTTTTAGATGAACCAACCAGTGGTGTTGACCCTGTTTCCAGAAGAAATTTTTGGGATTTGATAAATGATCTTTCTGCAGCAGGAACAACTGTGCTGGTTACAACTCATTACTTAGATGAAGCCGAATTTTGCAATGATATTATTTTGATAAATGCAGGAAGATTGATCGCTCAGGGAAATGCCAAGGAACTTAAAACAAATTACATAAAGAATACAATTTTAGAAATTGAATCCGATAAAGTTGTTGAAAGTATGGAAATATTAGAAAAGGAAGATTGGGTTGGAGAAACTTCAATTTTTGGCAACTACATACATATAATTTTAAATGATAACTCAAAGGGTGAGAAAGATATCAGAGAAATTTTAACAAGCAAACATTTAATTGCTGTTCAGAGAGTTGACAAGATCGTACCAACACTAGAAGATGTTTTTATTCATCTATTAGAAAAGGATAATAAACAAAATGTTTCATAGAATACTAGCAATAGCAAAGAAAGAATATCGCCAGCTAAAACGCGACACAAGAATGCTCTTTATTGTATTCTTTTTCCCAGTGGTGCTTCTTGCAATTTTTGGTTATGCAATAAACTTTGATGTTAAGCATATTAAAATTGCCGTTTACGATCAGGATAAATCCGATTATACAAGGGAATATGTCGATGGTTTAATAAGTTCAGAATATTTTGATCTAGTTAAATACGTAGGCGATGACAATGAAATTAAAACCCTTCTTGATGAAAAAATTGTTCAGGCAGTAATAGTTTTTCCCAATGATCTTTCCCGAAGACTTAATAATAACGAAGAAGTAAAAGTACAGTATTTAGTGGATGGTGTTGACGGTAATACGGCAACTGTAATTGTAAATTATTCGAATGCAGCTACTTTCAATTACTCATTAAAGTTGACTAAAGAATATTTGGCTGTTACCGGAAAGAAAATGTATGTGCCTATTAATCTTGAACCACGGTTCTGGTTCAATCCGGAATTGGTATCAGTGTTTTTCTTAATCCCTGGTTTGATGGGAATGATATTAATAATTACAGCAGTAATCTCAGTTTCCCTTTCGATAGTGAGAGAAAAAGAAAGAGGAACAATTGAGCAACTAAATGTATCTCCGCTTACCTCTATTGAGTTGATTATTGGCAAGATACTTCCATACATAGTTATTTCTTTAATTAACGCTACAATTGTTTTGATTGCAGGCTATGTACTATTCGGCATTGCAATAAAAGGTGATCTTTTACTTCTTCTTTTGGGAACGTTAACATTTTTATTTGCTGCAATTGGCTTGGGTATATTTATTTCTACAATTGCTGATTCACAGCAAGTAGCTTTCCAGGCTGCAAATGTTTCTTCATTACTACCTTCGCTGATACTTTCCGGATTTATTTTCCCGATAGAAAGTATGCCTACTGTTATTCAATGGGTTACAAACATAACTCCGGCAAAGTTTTACATAGTAATACTAAGAGCAATTTTACTAAGAGGTGCGGGGCTATCTGCTTTTTGGGACCAATTAATTTATCTGCTGATTTTCGGAATAGTATTTATCACCTTAGCAACAATAGTAGATAGGAAAGCAAAAGCTGCCTAGCAAAGTCTTGAATCAAAATAAAGAAATGAGATTGTACAAATGAAAACAATAATTCAATTCATAATAAAAGAACTTCTTCAGTTCAAACGAGATAAGAAAATGCTTGCTGTAGTTTTTATGGCTCCTATTCTCCAGCTAATTCTTCTTGGATACGGAGCAAATATGGATGTTGATATAGTGCATACAACGATTTTCGATCAGGATAAAACTGTTACAAGCAGAGAGTACATCAGAAACTTAGAGGAGTCCGGTTACTTTTCAATAGATTATTATACATCCAGTTATAAAGAGGTAACAGAATTAATAAACGATGGAAAAACTCTTGTTGGAATCATGATTCCAAAGGACTTCGAAAAAAAAATAAACAGACGTGAAACTGTCTCAGTTCAAACGTTGTTCGAAGGTTCTGATGGAAATACGGCTTCGATTTCACTCGGCTATATTCAGGGAATTACAAATCGTTTTTCTCAAAAAGTTATACTAGAAACAAAAGATAAATATGGAATAATAATTCCTGTTGCTGGCTCCCTGGTCCCTGAAGTTAGGGTGTGGTACAATCCTGAAATGAAAACCAGGAATTATATGGTACCTGGAATTATGGGACTAATTCTTATGATTACAACTCTTTCCCTAATGTCGATGGCAATAGTGCGGGAAAGGGAGATAGGTACACTTGAACAGCTAATAGTAACCCCAATAAAAAAATACCAGTTACTAATTGGTAAATTAATTCCCTTTACACTTATTGGATTTGTAGTGCTGGTGATTGTTATGATTATTATGACTCAATGGTTTGGAATTGAAGTAAAAGGAAATAAGTTTTACTTATTATTTACCGCGTTGCTGTTTGTGCTTTCAAATCTGGGACTTGGTTTGTTTGTATCGACAGTTTCCAAAACGCAACAGCAAGCAATGATGGCATCGGTATTTGCTCTGATGATGCCTATGATTTATCTCTCCGGTTTCGCTTTCCCGATTGAAAATATGCCTCAAGTTGTTCAATATATTACTTATCTAATTCCACTCCGATACTTTATTACAATCCTTCGCGGAATTGTTCTAAAGGGAATTGGGTTTTCATCATTATGGGTGGAAACTTTAATTTTATTCGGAATGGGAGCGGCTCTTTTAATTATGAGTTCTTTGAGATTCAGTAAAAAAATAGAATAATAGTTTAAATGAAAGGATAAATAAAATGAATTACGTGATATTAAAAAATAGAAAAGTGCTTTTCATCCTTCTACTAAGTTTTTTAACTGTAATGTTTTTTAATCCGACCGAAATGGTGGCTCAAACAAATGGAGCATACACAGAAATTAAAATACAAGATAAAATCGGTGATGGAAAAGAAAAGGAAGTTAATCTTTTGTTTGAGGGTGAAAGAAGAAAGATTGCACAATTGACATTACGTAATGGAACAAATCTTAGATGGCATAGTGTAGCTGAGCCAATAACAATTCAATGTATTGCAGGTGAAGGTGAATTACAAATTAAGAATGAAGAAAAAACCGATACGCTTAAACTTATACCAGGTACTTTAGTAACACTTGAATCCTTAGTCGACCACGATATAATTGGAAAACCATCTGTGTCTATTGTACTTATAAGGTTTTTAAATGATAGTAAAAACAATAAATAAATATACAAAACTCGGACTGTCCGAAACGCGGCTGTCTGAATTTCCATATAAACATAACAAAAAATAAAAGGAGTACAACAATGAAAGCAAAATCATTGATAGTAGCTGTTGCTCTGTTATTAACAGGCACAAGTCTTTTCGCTCAATCGAGCAGAGCAGGGAAATTTGGTGTCGGTTTAGATAACATATCTTCTTCACCAAATTTGATGTTCAAATATTATGCTTCAGATAATTTCTCAATGGATTTTATCGTTGGAGCTGACCTTAAATTTCTAGGCGAAGATGCACCATTAGGCGAAACAAAAGTTGATGGTTACAATTTAAGATTTGGTTTAGCCGGTTCATATCACTTTAATGTTGATAAGGTATCACCATATCTTGGCTTGCAGGCAATGTATGGTATAAACCAGAATGCTGGTTCTTATACTGTAGAACCGGATCCTAAGAACAGCTTGAAATTTGGTTTAATATTTGGTGCTGATTATTTCTTATTCGAAAAATTCAGCGTTGGTATTAAACAAAATCTCGGTTTTGATTTTCAACTTTCCCGAGATATTCCAAAAGAAGAAACCGATGTGTTAATGAATACGAAAACGGAGTTAACAGCAAGATTCTATTTTTAATTTGCTAAAGATTCTTTTGGCAAAAGCCGGTTGCGTCGTGCAGCCGGCTGTATTATCTAATATTAATAAAAAAGAAGAAGAATGAATATTGATTTACACAAAATATTTTTTGCGGTTATTTTATTAGGTTCATCCTTATTTGCGCAACCTAATGATAGGGATTTTCTTCCATCTGGTTTATCAAATAATCAATTGATAGCTAGAAATGATTCAACATTTATGCATAATTCTGATGTTGAAAAAAATTATTGGCTTCCTGCGGTTGAAATTATTGGTTTAAACTTTGGTGTCTGGGGCTATCACAGATATTTAAGTGGTGAGAATTGGTCTAATATAAGTTGGGAAACGATAAAAAATAATTTAAAATATGGTTTCGTCTGGGATTATGATGGATATCTTACAAATCAATTCTGGCATCCGTATCATGGATCTAATTATTTTAATGCAGCAAGGTCTAACGGGTTGGAATTTTGGGAATCTGCACCATATGCTTTCTTGGGAAGTTTAACATGGGAATATTTTTTTGAAAACGAACGACCATCCTATAATGATATTGTGAACACACCAGTTACTGGTATTATCTTAGGTGAAATTTCTTTTCGGGTATCAAACCTTATTATTGATGAAAGTTCAACAGGATTAGAAAGAGTAGTGCGTGAGTTTTCATCAACTCTTATTGATCCTATGCAAGGATTAAATAGAATGATCAGAGGTGAAATGTGGAGAAAAGGTAACTCTCCGAAGGAGCAGGATTTCGGGATTATAATTTCTTTTGGTGGTCATAATGTTTTTTTTGATAATAAATTTAATGACAGCAGATCTTATGTGCATCTAGGTATAGATTTGAATTACGGAAATCAATTTGCCATTTCAACTCACAAAAAACCATTTGATTTTTTTACATTACACACAGATGTTAATGTTGGTCCAGGGGATAATATCGTCGGGGTTTTTGCAAGTGGTGTGCTTTGGGATAATCACATTAAACTTTTTGACAATTCAAAAAATATACTTGGTATCTATAAAGAAGTAGATATTCTTATTAATACAATTTATAAGCTCTCTGCTACAAGTGTTACAGGGCAAATGATAAATACAATTCCCCTATCTTCAAAATTATCCATGATAAATCATATTGGCGTTTCGGCAATCCTAATGGGTGCGACCAATTCTCAATATGCCAGCGAATTTGGGAAAGATTATAATATTGGTCCAGGTGCCAGTGGAAAAATAGGAATTAAATTTTCCTTAAATGATTATGGAAATTTATTTGCAAATTATAAACGTTATTGGATTCATACACTTAGCGGCGCTCAGAGCGAGGAATTTGTTGGGTTGTTGAATACAGGAATTAGTTTTGATGTTTACAACAAAACTGAACTTGGCTTGAATTTTTTATTGTATGAGCGATATGGTAATTATAAAAATTTTCCAGATTCTCATAATTCTAATACTGCTATTAGATTATTTATTTCACAGAAAATTTAAAACAAAAAGGGACTCTTAAATGAACAAAACAATTTTTATTAAAATAGCAGCAACTGTTGCTGTACTTTTTAGCCTACTAACAATTGTTGAAGGCTCACAGGTTTTACTTGGACTAACCCAACATGATTATATTGTGTTTACTCCGCTGATTGTTTATAACGTTGCTATGGCTATCGTTGGGTTGTTTATAGGTGTGTTGATTTGGATTAACCATAAAAAGGCACTAATGCTCACATCAATTGTAACAGTCTTACATTTAACAGTGCTGATTATTGTAGCAGTAATTTTTATTTCAGATGGTCCAGTATCTATGCATAGCGTACAAGCTATGACTATACGATCTGCAGCCTGGCTAGCAATTACATTAGTTACGTGGAAAACAAATAAATCAAGTGAAATAAATAATGAGCCGATAACAACAAACAAATGAAAGAATATTGTATGAAAAGTAAAATCATTGCAGTCATATTTGGCTTAATTCTCTTAATCCCAATTTCTGCACAAAGTCAGATATCACTATTGGACACAGAAAAAGTAAACGATTATTTATCGCTTAGCTCGCAGCAAATTTCAAAAATTAATCCAATGATTGAGCAGATAAAATGGATCCTCGATGAGGATAGAAATATAATTGCTGAGATAAAGGAAAGAGTTAATAATGGAGATGAACCGGGTTTCTTTGAAAAAATTGGAGTTAAAAGGGGGCGTGATAGCAGAAAAGGGGATATTGAAGACTTAATTGAAGAAATTGAAGATCAACTGAACGATCAGCAAAAAAACAAGTTTAAGAATATTGAAAAACCTGGATTAAAATCATTAGAGAAAAAAGAAATTTTTGGAAAGTAATTTGGCGGAAGTCTAAATGGTTAGTCAAATAAAAAAGAATTATTAAATCTTATGGCAACAAAATTTTTATTAAAAATATTTGCTTTTTTCTTATTCGGGCTGGGAATAATATATTCGCAATCACTTGATGAAAATGTTAAAGTAAGCAGGGATGGTTTCTATCCAGTTCCTGTTCTTTTTTATTTGCCAAATACCGGATATGCTTTTGGCGCAGCATTTCTCTATTACAATAACCCGGACCCAGGAAATTCAAACAGGTTTCCAGATATTATTGGTGGCTTTGGTACATACTCTACAAAAAAACAGGTACAGGGTAGCATTCGTGTAAACAGATATTTTGGTGATAATGATTACAGGTTCGACCTGGACATTTCCTACTTCCGAACCCCGGATGAATTTTGGGGTATAGGACCTGATCCAACAACTAAAGTTAAAGAAGATGTAACATACGATCAGTATAGAGTGAAGGTTGATTTTATTTCCGCTGTAGCGAAACATTTCTTTATTGGACCATATTACTGGTTTGAAAAATTTTCAATCGCGGATTATGAACCAGGTGGAATAATAGAAACTGGAAATTTACTTGGTGCCTTAGGCGTAACAACATCTGGGGCAGGAGTAGAATTTGTTATTGATTATAGAGATAGCTTGTTTTTCCCGACTGAAGGAACTTATGGAGATTTGAAAATTTTGGCTTATCAGAAAATTTTTGGTGGAGACGTCAACTTTTTCCGATTCGATTTTGACGGAAGACATTATTTAACTGTTGCAAAGGGACAGGTTCTTGCTTTTAATACAATATATAACGGTACTGCTGGTGATGTCCCGATTCAAATGCTGCCCAAATTAGGCAATCATCAAATGATGAGAGGTTACCCGATGGGAAAATATTTAGACAAAAATTTGTGGGCATCTCAAGTGGAATATAGAAGACCATTGTTCTGGCGTATTGGGGCATCTGCATTTTTTAGTATAGGGCAAGTGTTCTCCGAGATTAAAAAATTCACTTTCAATGATTTGAAGGTTGCGGGAGGACTTGGTCTAAGATATTTGTTGGATAGAGACGAACACTTAAACGTCCGGCTTGATCTCGCGCAATCACGTGAAGGGACATATGTTTATTTTACTATACAAGAAGCCTTTTGAGACAAAATAATTTAAAAATAGAGTGAAAACAGACACAAAAATACTTACGGTAATAATGACTTATTTCTTGAGCATAACAATGATATCCAGCAGTTTTGCGCAGCAAGTACAATTTGGTATAAGAACCGGAATTAATAATAACCATAAAGAAAAATTGGATTTATCTGTGTACGAAATCTATATACATACATTCCCACCGATATACTCAATAGCGGATAATATTTTTAATCCATTAGATATTTCTTTCGAAACGGCACTCGGTGTAGTAAGTGATAAAACAAATAATTCGGTGTTGTTCTCATTAGGCCCAACATTAAAAATGATTCATTACGAAAACATTGTTTCCGTTTCTATAGGTCTTAAACCTAGTTTAATTACGAATCATATATTTAATGATTTTGACCTCGGGGGGACTTTTAATTTTAAGAGTTCTGCTGCATTAACAACCTCACTCATCAAAAATATTAATTTTGGATATAGGTTTGAACATATATCAAACGCCGGATTATATGAAAAAAATCCAGGGATAAATTTTCACTTTGTTGATATTGTATACGTTCTATGATCAATGTATTAAATTTATTAAAAAAGAAAAATGAAATGGATGCAGCAATAATAGCGGC